>NZ_JBQCGZ010000093.1:0-40080 GCF_051955155.1 Leifsonia sp. | reverse complement strand
CGGGCCGGCGCCCCCCGCCCCCCCCCCCCGGGCCAGTGCAATACCCCGCGGCCCGCCCCCGCCCCGGGCATGCTTTTCCACACAAACCCCCCACAATGGTCACCATTGGGCGCGATACGTCACGAATGGGCGCGATTCGTGACGAAACGCAGACCGGGTCAGGCTCAGTCCAGCGTCTTCTGCCAGTGCCCGGTGAGGGCGTGCAGGCGGAAGCCGAACGCGCGGTTGATGGCGAGCATCGGGATGTTCTCGTCGGCGTTCCAGGTCAGCAGTCGCGTGATGTGCGGGGCATGCACCGCGAGCTCCCGGATGTTGTGCAGCTTCACGAGCGTCCCGAGCCGGTGGCCGCGGTGCGGCGCTGAGACCAGCGTGTCGTACTGCTCGGCCTTGTCGCCGTCCGCCGGCACCGCGATCTCGGTGTAGGCCGCCAGTTCGCCGCTCGCGATGTGCTGGGCGGCCGTGACCAGCAGCGGCTCGCCGCGCTCGGCCAGTTCCTGTTCCTGCGCCCGCACCCGGTCGCCCGTCCACTCCTCGCGGTCGACGGCGATGCCGGTCTGCGGGATGTCGGTCGCCATCCGCGCCTTGAGCGCCGCGAACGCGTCCAGCAGGTCGTCCGGCGCGTGGCCGAACCAGGAGACCGAGCGGTAGCCGACGGAGCTGTCCGCCGTGCTCGCGAGCCCGGCCTCGCGCTCGCGGGGGAGCGGGAGCAGCAGCTCGCTCGACCGCTCCACCTGGCCGAGGCGGTAGCCGTGCCTGCGGGCGAAACGCACGTCGCCGCTGTCGGCGGGAAGCCCGGCGGAGCCCGCTGCCGCGTGCACGACCGGGGAGCCGGCGTCCAGGGTGTGCGCGGGATGCTCGGTGTACGCGCTGATCACCCGGCGGCCGCCCTCGGCCGCGAGCTCCTCGCCCGCCGCCAGCAGCGCGCTGCCGATGCCGCGTCCGCGCACGGCGGGGGCGACGTCCACGAGCAGCGTCACGGTCTCGGCGTCCTCGTCGAGCGGGAACGACGCCTGGACGCGGCCGACGATCGCCTCGTCCTCGATCGCGACCAGCACGATCTTCTCCTGGTAGTCCTGCGCGCGCAGCGAGGCGAGCGCCTCCTCCGCCGTCTCGACGAAGTCGTCGGAGCCCCACAGGGCGACGCTGATGCCGTTGAGGACGCCCACCAGCTCCTCGAACGCGGCCGATTCCGGCGTGCCGAGCGCGGCCGGCGGCGTGAGGCGGGCGATGCGCACCGGTGACCTCCTGGAGCTGGAACACACCAACATAACCTGCCCGCGGCCGGCTGTGAAGGGCGCCGCAGCGTTTGGTTTCGATCGTGTAAATCTGCGTTCAAAAACGCGTTGCAAATGCTTGCGTTGCATGTAGTCTCAGCACACATATTCGTGGTGCGACGAGGCGACCACGCCGCGTTCGACACGGATTTCACGTCGAGAGGCAGAAGATGCTACGGAAGAAAGTCACCATCGGTGCGGCTGTTGCAGCGTCAGTCGCACTGTTCCTCGCGGGATGTGCGAACCAGCCGTCCACGGGAGGATCCACCAACGGGAGCTCCAAAATCGACATCCCCGCCATCACGTCGGTGGACACGCCGAAGGACGCCGTGCTCCCGGCCGGCGATGGCAAGGCCACCTGTCCTGCGGGGCTCACCATCGGCTACGTCGGTGCGGAGACGGGCGCCAACGCCCAGCTCGGCATCAACATCTACAACGGCATCCAGCTGGCCATCAACCAGCACAACGAAGCCAACAAGGGCTGCCAGGTGAACTTCAAGAAGTTCGACACCGAGGGCGACCCGACCAAGGCCACGGGACCTGTCACCCAGGCGGTCAACGAGAAGGACATCATCGGCGTCGTCGGCCTCCCGTTCTCGGGCGAGTCGAAGGCCACCGGCAACATCTTCGAGCAGCAGGGGCTGGTGCACATCACCCCGTCCGCCACGAACCCCGCGCTGACGCAGAACGGCTGGAAGACCTTCTTCCGCGGACTCGGCAATGACGCCGTCCAGGGCCCCGCCGCGGCGAAGTTCCTGACCGGCAAGCTCCAGGCCAAGAAGGTCTACCTGGTCCAGGACGACTCCGACTACGGAATCGGCCTCGGCACCCAGACCTCGAAGGCGCTCGGCGACGCGCTCGTCGGCACCGACAAGGTGACCACCGGCCAGAAGGACTTCTCCGCGGTGATCTCGAAGATCATCAACGCGAAGCCCGACGCCGTGTACTACGCCGGCTACTACGCCGAGGGCGCCCCGTTCGACCAGCAGCTGGTCAACAAGGGCTACACCGGCACGTTCGTCGGCCCCGACGGTGTGAAGGACGACCAGTTCATCAAGCTGGCCGGCGACGCGTCGAGCAACGCCTACTTCACCTGCCCCTGCATCCCGGGCGAGCTGATCCCCGACTTCGAGTCGGCGTACAAGAAGCTCGCCAACGCCGAGCCCGGCACCTACTCGATCGAGGGTTACGACGCCACGACCGTGCTGCTCTCCGGCATCGACAAGGGAAAGACGACCCGCGCCGACCTGCTCGACTGGGTCAAGAACTACGACGCCGACGGCCTGAGCAAGCACTACAAGTGGGACTCCACGGGTGAGCTCCAGGCGCCGACCGTCTACGGCTACAAGGTCGAGGGCGGCAAGATCGTCCCGATCGGCACCATCGGATAACGCGACACCGTGAGGATGCCGCGGGCCACCGTGGCCCGCGGCATCCTTGCGTTTTCCGCGCACCTCATCCGCACAACGACCGGATCACCGGCGATCCGGCACTGACCACTGGATGCACGAATGCTCGAACTGCTCGCCCTCCATCCCGTCCTCGACAACTCCTGGATCAACTTCGACGTCGGCGCCCTCGTCCAAAACTTCTGGAGCGCCACCTTCGACGGTCTCACCTTCGGAGCCATCTACGGCCTGATCGCCGTCGGTTACACGCTCGTCTATGGCGTGCTGAACCTCATCAACTTCGCCCACTCCGAGGTGTTCATCGTCGGCGCGTACGGCGTCGTGATCACCCTCACCTCGCTCGGCTTCGGCCCGAGCGCGCCGAACCTCAGCCCCGCCGCGATCGTCGGCGACCTGCTGCTCGCTCTCCTCGTCGGCATGGCGGCCTCCGCGTTCACGGCGTTCGTCCTCGAACGCGTCGCGTACAGACCGCTGCGAAAACGGAACGCGCCACGCCTGGTGTTCCTCATCACCGCGATCGGCGCCTCGTTCACCATCCAGTACCTGATCTTCCTGGTCAGGGGCGCGAACGCGGAGCCGGCGGTGACCATGTTCATCCCGACGCCGATCTTCGACGTGTTCGGGACGATCGTGAACAGCCAGCAGATCATCATCGTGGTCGCCTCCGTGCTGCTCATGGTGGCGACCGACATGTTCATCCGCCGCACGCGAACCGGCCGCGGCATCCGCGCCGTCGCGCAGGACGCGGACACTGCGACGCTGATGGGCGTGAACAAGGAGAAGATCATCGTCATCACGTTCGTGACCGGCGGTATCCTCGCCGGCGCGGCGGCCCTCTTCTACGTGATGCTCGTGCCCTCCGGCGTCATCTACAACGGCGGATTCGTCCTCGGCGTGAAGGCGTTCGCCGCCGCCGTGCTCGGCGGCATCGGCAACGTCCGCGGCGCGCTCCTCGGCGGCCTCCTCCTGGGCGTGATCGGCAACTACGGCCAGATCCTGCTCGGGGACTCGCAGTGGACCGACGTCGTCGCGTTCGTCGTCCTGGTGCTCGTGCTGCTGGTGAAGCCCACCGGCATCCTCGGCACCTCGCTCGGAAGGAGCCGCGCATGAGCATGACCGAAGGCCCCAAGGTCCTGCCGGACGGACGCTCCGAGCAGGCGGCGGACGCGCTCGAGGCGCAGCGCGGCCGGCGCAAGAGCCCCTTCCAGCCGCTGCGCGACTGGTGGAACGGCCTGCCGCGCGCCGTGCAGTGGGCGTGGCTGCTGATCGTGGTCGCGCTCGCGTACGCGCTGCCGTACCTGAACTTCTTCCCGCTCACCACCGAGCCGGGCAACGACTGGCCGCTGGCCTGCTTCGCGATGGCGACCTACGGCCTGATCGCCGTCGGCCTGAACATCGTCGTCGGCTACGCCGGTCTGCTCGACCTCGGCTACGTCGCGTTCTTCGCCGTCGGCTCGTACACGGCGGCGATGCTCACCAGCCCCGACTCGCCGTTCCTGAAGATCCCGTACCTGTGGACCATCCCGGTCGCGATGGCGATCACGATGATCTTCGGCGTGATCCTCGGCGTGCCGACGCTGCGGCTGCGCGGCGACTACCTGGCGATCGTGACGCTCGGCTTCGGTGAGATCGTGCGCATCCTCGCCACGATCATCCCGGCGATGAAGGGCCAGGTCGGCTTCCAGAACGTCGGCCACCCGCCGGGGCAGGATGCGAACGGCGTCCCGATCTTCTCCAACTCGAACGGCGTCCCCTGGTACTGGCTGACGGTGACGGTCATCATCATCGTCCTGCTGCTGGTCGGCAACATGGAGCGCAGCCGCGTCGGCCGCGCGTGGATCGCGATCCGCGAGGACGAGGACGCCGCCGAGATCATGGGCGTTCCCACCTTCAAGTACAAGGTGTGGGCGTTCGCGATCGGCGCCGGCGTCGGCGGCCTCTCCGGTGCGCTGTTCGCCGGTCAGGTCGGCTTCGTCAACAACCAGAAGTTCGACGTGCAGACCTCCATCCTGTTCCTCGCGGCCGTCGTGCTCGGCGGTGCAGGCAACAAGGTCGGCGCGATGATCGGTGGCGCGATCGTGGCGTACATCCCGCTGCGGTTCACCGCGATCGCCGACTACAAGTACCTCATCTTCGGCGTCGCGCTGGTGATCATCATGATCTTCCGGTCGCAGGGCCTGTTCCCGGCGCGGCAGAAGCTGCTGGCCTACGGGCGGCACGCGTACCGGAGACTGGCCGGAGCGGCGAAGGGAGACGCACGATGACGGACGCACGCACACCGGGAGCAGCAGGCGCTCCCGAGGAGGAGCCGGTCCTCGGCGCCAACGAGGAGGAGCTGGAGGCCGCCGGCATCGACCTGGAGGTGGCAGAGGCGGCCGCCCCCGACCGGGAGATCGCGGTGGAGGTCGGCGAGAACATCGTCGAGGTGCGCAACCTCACGGTGAAGTTCGGCGGGCTGCTCGCGCTGGACGACGTCTCGTTCGACATCCGCCGCGGCGAGATCCTCGGCCTGATCGGACCGAACGGAGCGGGCAAGACCACCTGCTTCAACGCGATGACCGGCGTCTACAAGCCGACCAGCGGGGACGTGCTGCTGGAGGGCCAGTCGATCAAGGGTCAGAAGCAGCACAGGATCACCCGGCTGGGCCTCGCGCGGACGTTCCAGAACATCCGGCTGTTCGGCGAGATGACGGCGCTGGAGAACGTGGTGGTCGGCCTGGACGCCCGGCACCGCACCTCGGTGCCCGGCGCCCTGCTGCGCCTGCCCAGGCACACCAGGGAGGAGAAGTCCTCGATCGAGCGCGGCATGGCCCTGCTCGAGTTCGTCGGCATCGCCGACCAGGCGGGCACCCTCTCCCGGCAGCTCCCGTACGGCTCGCAGCGCAGGCTCGAGATCGCCAGGGCGCTCGCGACGGACCCGAAGGTGCTCTGCCTGGACGAGCCCGCCGCCGGATTCAACCCGGCGGAGAAGGAGGAGCTGATGGACCTGATCCGCACCATCCGTGCGGACGGGTACACGGTCCTGCTGATCGAACACGACATGAAGCTGGTGATGGGGGTGACGGATCGCATCGTGGTGCTGGAGTTCGGGCGCAAGCTCGCCGACGACGTGCCCGAGGCCATCCGCAGCGACCCCCGCGTGATCGCCGCCTACCTCGGGGAGCCAGAAGATGACGTTGCTTGAGCTGAAGAACATCAGCGTTGCCTACGGCCGCATCGAGGCCATCCACGACATGTCGTTCTCCGTGGAGGAGGGCGAGATCGTCAGCCTGATCGGCGCGAACGGGGCCGGCAAGTCCACCACCATGAAGACGATCTCCGGCATCCTGAACCCGTCGAAGGGCAGCATCCACTTCGACGGCCAGGACATCACCAAGATGAAGGCGCACATCCGCGTGATCCGCGGGATCTCGCAGGCGCCGGAGGGCCGGGGGATCTTCCCCGGCATGACGGTGATGGAGAACCTCGACATGGGCGCGTTCGGGCGCAAGGACCGCTCGAAGATGGGCGAGGACTTCGACCGCGTGTTCGCGCTGTTCCCGCGGCTCGCGGAGCGGAAGACGCAGCTCGGCGGCACGATGTCCGGCGGCGAGCAGCAGATGCTCGCCATCGGGCGCGCGCTGATGTCGAACCCGCGCCTGCTGCTCCTGGACGAGCCGTCGATGGGTCTCGCGCCGCAGTTCATCCGGCAGATCTTCTCGATCATCGCCGAGATCAACAAGCAGGGCACGACCATCCTGCTGGTGGAGCAGAACGCCAACCAGGCGCTGGCCCGCGCACATCGGGCCTTCGTGCTGGAGACCGGCAACATCACCCGCGCGGGCACCGGCAAGGAGCTGCTCGCCGATCCCGCGATCAAGGAGGGGTACCTCGGCGTCGCCTGACGCCGCCTCCTCGCCGTCGGCCGGCTTCCCCGAGGGGCACGTCGTCGTCGCTTTTCGCACGCGAAAGCGACAACGACGTGCCCCTCGGCTTTCGTTTCCCGCGGGTGACCGTGCGGTAAATTCACGAGCGTGTATTTGAAGAGTCTGACGCTCAAGGGCTTCAAGTCGTTCGCACAGCCGACGACGTTCGCCTTCGAGCCGGGCGTCACCTGCGTCGTCGGGCCCAACGGGTCCGGCAAGTCGAACGTGGTCGACGCCCTCGCCTGGGTGATGGGCGAGCAGGGCGCCAAGACTCTCCGCGGCGGCAAGATGGAGGACGTCATCTTCGCCGGCACCTCGACCCGCGGCCCGCTCGGGCGCGCGGAGGTGCAGCTGACCATCGACAACACCGACGGCGCGCTGCCGATCGAGTACTCCGAGGTCACCATCTCGCGCACGCTGTTTCGCAACGGCGGCAGCGAGTACGCCATCAACGGCCAGTCCTGCCGGCTGCTGGACGTGCAGGAGCTGCTGAGCGACTCCGGCCTCGGCCGCGAGATGCACGTCATCGTCGGCCAGGGCCAGCTCGACGCCGTCCTGCACGCGAGCCCGGAGGATCGCCGCGGCTTCATCGAGGAGGCGGCCGGCATCCTCAAGCACCGCCGCCGCAAGGAGAAGACGCTCCGCAAGCTCGAGGCGATGCAGACCAACCTCACCCGGCTGAGCGATCTCGCCGGCGAGGTGCGCAGGCAGCTCAAGCCCCTCGGTCACCAGGCGGAGATCGCGCGCGAGGCGCAGTCCATCGCGGCGATCGTGCGGGACGCGCGTGCCCGTCTGCTCGCCAACGAGGTCGTCGCGCTGCGCCGCACCCTGGACGACCACACCCGCACCGAGGCGGAGCGGCACACCGAGCAGATCGTGCTGCAGGAGCAGCTGGAGCAGAAGCAGCTGCGCCGCACCCGGCTGGAGCAGGCCCAGGTCGGCGACTCCGTCGACGCGGCGCGCAGCACCGCGTTCGCCCTGGAGCAGGCGCAGGACCGCCTGCGCGGGCTCTACACGCTCGCCACCCAGCGGCTCGCGCTGCTCGGCAGCCAGGCCGAGTCGCCGGACGACGGACCGCGGGTGAGTCCGCAGATGGTCAGGGACGCGGCGGACGAGGTCGAACGGCTGCGCGCCGCGGTGACGGAGGCCGAGGCGGCCTGGCAGGCCGCGCAGGCGGCGACGCGCGCGGCCAGGGAGCGGCTGGACGCCGTCGACGACGAGATCGCCGCCCAGAGCGCGCTCGTCTCCAAGCACGACCTGGAGATCAGCAAGCTGACCGGGCAGGCGGACGCCGCCGCCCAGCGGCTGGCGGCGGTCCGCGGCGAGGTGCTGCGCCAGCAGAACGCGCTCGACGCCGCGGTGGAGCGGCGCGAGAAGGCGCGCGCCGAGTTCGCCGCGCGCGAGGCGGAGGCCGCGACCGCGGACGCCGGCGAGGGCAGCCTCGACGAGGCGTACGAACTCGCGCAGGCCGACGTCTTCGAGGCGGAGGGCGAGATCGAGCGTCTCCGCGAGGAGCTGCACACGCTGGAGCGCGAGCGCGACGCCCTCGCCGCGCGCACCTCGGCCCTCTCGCTCGCGCTCGACACCAAGGACGGCTCCGCCGCGCTCCTCGGCGCGCGGCTGCCCGGTGTGCTCGGGCTGGTGGCGGAGCACGTCCGGGTGCGGCCGGGCAACGAGGCGGCGATCGCCGCCGCGCTCGGAACGCTCTCCGACGCCGTCCTCGCGGAGAGCAGGGAGGCCGCCTTCGCCGCCGTCGCGCGTGCGGCGGGCGACGACCTCGGCCGGGTGGAGGTGGTGGTCGCCGATGCCGCGGCCGCCGACGTCGACCTCACCGGCATGGCGGGCGTCGTCCCCGCACGGTCCGTCGTGGATGCGCCGTCCGGCGTGCTCGGCCTGCTCGCGTTCACCGCGATCGCCGACGACCTGGACGCCGCGCGCTCCGCCGCCGACGCCTTCCGCTCCCGCGGCCTCGGCGGCCCGGTCACATTGATAACGCGCGCCGGGGAGGTCCTCACCGAGTTCGTCCTCCGCGGCGGCTCCGGCGCCACCCAGAGCCGCATCGAGCTGCTCGCCGACCGCGATGCCGCCGAGGAGCGGCTGGGCGAGGTGACATCGCTGATCGATCGGGCGCGGTTCGCCCTCGCGGAGCAGCGCGGTGTGCTGCAGGTGGCGAAGGAGCAGTCGCAGACGGCGCTCGCCTCGCTGCGCGAGTTCGACGCGAGACTCGCGGCGCAGACCGAGCAGCTGAACCGCGTGAAGGTCCAGCTGGAGGCGTCCCAGGCCGAGTTCGACCGGCTCAGCGCCGCGCTCGAGCAGGCCTCCGAGCGCGTCGCCGACGCCGAGTCCGCCGCCGAGACCGCGAAGGCCGCGCTGGAGGCTGCGCGGTCGCGGCCGCGGCCCATCCTGGACGCGTCCGCGCGCGACGGCCTGTCCGCCGAGCTGGACGCGGCCCGCGAGGCCGAGGTCGAGGCCAGGCTCGCCGTGGAGACCGCCCGCGAGCGGGTGCGCGCGGAGCAGGCCCGCGGCGAGGCGCTCGCGCGTCAGCTCGAGGCCGAGCGCGCCGCCGCCGAGCAGGCGGCCAGGCGCGCGGTGATCCGGCGCCGCCAGCTCGACGCGGCGCAGGGGGTCGTCGACGCGCTGCCCGCCGTCCTCGCCTCCGCCGACCGGTCGCTCGCCGCCGCGCGCGTCGAGCTCGCCGCCGCCGAGGCGCAGCGCGCCAGCCAGAACGAGGAACTGCAGACCGTGCGCCGCGAGGAGTCGGCGATCCGCGAGCGGCTGCACACCATCACCGAGAGCGTGCACGGCTTGGAACTGCAGATCTACGAGAAGAAGCTGCACCTCTCCAGCCTGCTGGAGCGGGCGGGCAGCGAGCTCGGCCTGGTCGAGGACGTGCTCGTCGCCGAGTACGGGCCCGAGGTGCTCGTGCCCCCGGACCGCCGGCCGGAGGACGAGGACAGGGACGCGGACGGTGGCGAGCCGGACGCCGCTCCCCGCACCGACGCCGACGAGCCGGAGGGCATCCCGTTCGTCCGCGAGCAGCAGCAGAAGCGCCTCGCCTCCGCCGAGCGCAAGCTCGCCCAGCTGGGCCGCGTCAACCCGCTCGCGCTGGAGGAGTTCGCCGCCCTGGAGCAGCGCCACAAGTTCCTCACCGAGCAGCTGACCGACCTGACCAACACCCGCAAGGACCTCCTGACGATCATCGAGGAGATCGACACGAAGATGCAGACCATCTTCGAGTCCGCGTTCGCCGACACCAAGGAGGCGTTCGGCCGGGTGTTCCCGATCCTGTTCCCCGGCGGGACCGGCAGCATCGAGCTGACCAACCCGGACGACCTGCTCACCACCGGCATCGAGGTCTCGGTGAAGCCGGCAGGAAAGAAGATCGAACGGCTCTCGCTGCTCTCCGGCGGCGAGCGGTCGCTGGCGGCCGTCGCGCTGCTGATCGCGATCTTCAAGGCCAGGCCCAGCCCGTTCTACATCATGGACGAGGTGGAGGCGGCGCTCGACGACGCCAACCTCGGCCGGCTGCTGACGATCTTCGAGGACCTGCGCGAGAGCAGCCAGCTCATCGTCATCACGCACCAGAAGCGGACGATGGAGATCGCGGACGCGCTCTACGGCGTCTCGATGCGCCAGGACGGCGTGTCCGCGGTCGTCGGCCAGCGCGTCGCACAGGAGAAGGCGTCCTAGCGAGGGCGCGGACGGAGAAGGGGGAATCATGCTGCGACCGGCTGTCGTCCTGTGGTGGGGGATCGGCCTCACCCTGCTCGGCGTGGTGCTCGGAATCGCGCTGCCCGCGCTGGCCTACGGCAGCGCGCCGACGGCCAACGGCATCGACCAGGGCCTGCTGATCCTGATGCAGGCGGTGCTGCAGCTGCTCACCGGCGCCGCGCCCCTGGTCGGCGCCGCGCTGATCGCCGCCGGCATCGTGATGGCCTACCTGAAGCGCCTGGTCGAGCGCGCGCCCGAGCACGCCTTCCGCCTCCGGGCGGATCCCGCCGAGCGCCCCGAGCGTCCCTGACCGGCCCCGGGCGCGGCGATCAATCGCGCAGAGCGTCCAGAAGGGCGTCGAGGGGCTCGACGGCGGCGGCCGCGGCGTGCTCCGCGCGCACCGCGGGACCGGGCAGGCCGTTCTCGCGCAGCAGGCGCGCGAGCAGGGTCGCGTCGCGGTGGTCGCCCAGGGCGTCGTGGATGGCCTCGGCCTCCGCCGCCAGCCGCACGGCCTTCCTGCCCAGGTCGTCGGCGACCGCCTCGGCGGCGTAGCGCAGCCGGCGGGCCGCCTTGCGGGTGGCGTGCAGCGCCTCCAGACTGTCGTCGCCGTCCGCGAGCACCCGCTTCGTCGCCGAGCGCAGGCCGCGCCTGATGATCCGGCGCGGGTGCTTCCTGCCCCGGCCGCGCAGCGGCGGCTCGGCGGCGTAGAACTGCAGGTCCGCCAGCAGCCGCCGATGCCCGCGCGTGTCCAGGTGCCGTACGAGGGAGGCGAGCGCACTCGCGTGCGCCGTGCGGTGCTCGGCGGCCAGGGCCTCGACGGCCTCGATCGTCTCGGGCGCGTCGTCCACCTCGAGCAGGGCCTCCAGCGCGGCGGCGCGGACCTCCAGGTCGCGCACCTCGCCGAGCCGGTCGCCGAGCGCCTTCAGCCGCGCGCGCATCCTGTCGTTCTGCTCGACGTCGAACGCCCGCTTGTAGACGCCGAGGATGCTCCGCAGCCGGCGCACGCGCGTGCGCGCCTGGTGCACCGCGTCCTCCCCGCCGCTCTCGACCGCGACCAGCTGCTCGGCCAGCTCGGCCGACACCGCCACCAGGGAGAACATGGCAACACGCTAGCAACTAGTCTGAGTGTCATGGCAGAACGCACCCCCTGGTCTCTGTCGGGCGCCCTGCGCGGGCTGTTCGCCAAGAAGACCATCGACGACACCACCTGGGACGACCTGGAGACGGCGCTCATCACCGCCGACTTCGGTCCGGACGTCACCGAGGCGATCGTCGACGACCTGCGCGCCAAGGTCGACCGCTACCACACCACCGACCCGGCCGACCTGCAGCGGATGCTGCGGGAGACGCTCGAGGAGCGGCTCTCCAAGCTCGACACCACCCTCAAGCTCAGCGAGCGGCCGGCGATCGTGCTCGTCGTCGGCGTGAACGGGGTCGGCAAGACCACCACGATCGGCAAATTCGCCCGGTTCCTGCGCACCTACGACCGCTCGGTGGTCGTCGGCGCCGCCGACACCTTCCGCGCCGCCGCCGTCGAGCAGCTGGCCACGTGGGCCGAGCGCGCCGGAGCCGACATCGTGCGCCCGCAGCAGCAGGGCCAGGACCCGGCCTCCGTCGCCTTCCAGACCGTCGAGAAGGCCAAGCAGAACGGCACCGAGATCGTCATCATCGACACCGCGGGCCGTCTGCAGACCAAGGGCGGCCTGATGGACGAGCTCTCCAAGATCAAGCGCGTCGTCGAGAAGCAGGCGCCGATCTCCGAGGTGCTGCTCGTTCTCGACGCGACCACCGGGCAGAACGGGCTCGCGCAGGCCGAGGCGTTCCTCGAGCACGCCGGGGTGACCGGGCTGGTGCTGACCAAGCTGGACGGCTCGGCCAAGGGCGGCTTCGTCCTCGCAGTGCAGGAGCGCACGGGCATCCCGATCAAGCTCGTCGGCCAGGGCGAGGGGATCAACGACCTCACCGGTTTCACGCCGCACGTGTTCGCGCAGCAGCTGGTCGGATAGGGGAGAGGGTCATGGCGATCGAGCACGACTTCTTCGGGGTGATCGACGAGACCGCGTCCGGCGGGCTCGCCTGGTCCGACTCCGCCGAGCTCGCCGACCAGGTGGTCGAGGTGGAGCTGCTCGCCGACGACGAGACGGCCGTCTCGGAGTTCGCGCTGGATGCGGCGGCCGCGCTCATCCAGGCGCTCGAGGGCTTCGACGCCCGGGCCAGGGACGCCCTGATCGCGGAGCTCAGCTCCCGCCAGTCGGCGACCACCAGCTACATCGACGAGCACGTCGACCGCCTGGGCGACAGCCTGATCGACCTGCTCGTCTACAACTCGGGGGACATCGCGGTCGACGTGCTGCGGTCGCTGCAGCTGCTGCACGTCACGGTGCAGCCCGACCACGCGGACGAGGACGAGGTCTTCGCGACCTTCGACTACTCGATCAGCCCGGACGAGACGGACGCGATCCTGACCGTCTCGTTCGACGTGCGCGGCGATGTCGTCGCGGTGGAGACGCAGGGCTGACGCCTCCGCCGGTCATCGGCTAGCGGTCGGCTCGGCCCGGTAGACTTGTCCGATCATGGCTACTTTCGGTTCTCTCTCCGACCGCCTCGCGGATACCTTCAAGAACCTCCGCACCAAGGGCAAGCTCTCGCCGTCCGATGTCGACGGGACCGTTCGCGAGATCCGGCGTGCGCTGCTCGACGCCGACGTCGCGCTCGAGGTCGTCAAGGAGTTCACGGGCAAGGTGCGCGAGCGCGCCCTCTCCGACGAGGTCAACAAGGCCCTCAACCCGGCCCAGCAGGTCGTCCAGATCGTCAACGAGGAGCTCATCGGCATCCTCGGCGGTCAGCAGCGCCGCCTGGAGTTCGCCAAGCGGCCGCCGACGGTGATCATGCTCGCCGGCCTCCAGGGCGCGGGCAAGACCACGCTCGCCGGCAAGCTCGGCAAGTGGCTGGTCAAGGACGGCCACACCCCGATCCTCGTCGCCGCCGACCTCCAGCGGCCCAACGCCGTCACCCAGCTGCAGATCGTCGGCGAGCAGGCCGGCGTCCCGGTCTTCGCCCCGGAGCCCGGCAACGGCGTCGGCAACCCGGTGAAAGTCGCCAAGGACGCGCTGAAGTTCGCCGAGACCAAGCAGTACGACACGGTCGTCATCGACACCGCAGGCCGCCTGGGCGTCGACGCCGAGCTGATGAAGCAGGCGGCCGACATCCGCAAGGCGACCGACCCGGACGAGGTCCTGTTCGTGATCGACGCCATGATCGGTCAGGACGCGGTCGCGACCGCGAAGGCGTTCCAGGACGGCGTCGACTTCACCGGCGTCGTGCTCTCCAAGCTCGACGGCGACGCGCGAGGCGGCGCCGCGCTCTCGGTGGCCTCGGTCACCGGCCGCCCGATCATCTTCGCGTCAACGGGCGAGGGGCTGGACGACTTCGAGCCGTTCCACCCCGACCGGATGGCGTCGCGCATCCTCGACCTCGGTGACATCCTCACCCTCATCGAGCAGGCCCAGGAGGCCTTCGACGAGGAGGAGGCGCGCAAGGTCGCCGAGAAGTTCGCGACCGACACCTTCACGCTCGACGACTTCCTCAAGCAGATGCAGCAGCTGCGCAACATGGGCTCCATCAAGAAGATGATGGGCATGCTGCCGGGCGCGGGGCAGATGAAGCAGCAGCTGGACAACTTCGACGAGCGCGAGATCGTGCGCACCGAGGCGATCATCCAGTCGATGACGAAGGCGGAGCGCACCAACTCGAAGCTGCTCAACGGCTCGCGCCGGCTGCGCATCGCGAAGGGATCCGGCACCACGGTGACCGAGGTCAACCAGCTCGTGAACCGCTTCGAGCAGGCCGCCAAGATGATGAAGACCGTCGCCAAGGGCGGCGTGCCGAACGTGCCGGGCATGGGACCCATCCCCGGCGCGTCGTACGCGGGCAAGGGCAAGCAGCAGGCCAAGAAGAAGAAGGGCTCGCGCTCCGGCAACCCGGCCAAGCGCGCCGCGGAGAACGCCGCGCTCGCGGCCGGCGTGAAGCCCGCGGGCTCGGCCGGAGCGACCGGCAGCGGCTTCGGCCTCGGCGGCGGTGCGCCGAAGGGCGGCCCCTCCGAGGAGGAGATGGCCGCGCTGCAGAAGTTCCTCAACCGCTGACCGTCCTCGCCGACTGACCCCGCTCGGTACGTCTGCGCCCTGCTCGCGCGGGGTCAGACGTACCCGGAAGGGCCAGTCGAGGCGATCAGGAGGTCTTGCCCGCTGGGGCCAGCCGGTCCTCGATGACCTTCGCGACCGTGCGGTCGCCCGCCGCGTTCGGGTGGATGCCGTCCGCCTGCAGCAGCTCCGGGTGGCCGACCAGCGGGAAGCCGATGTCGAGGAACGTGCCGCCGACGTCCGTGACGGCCTTCTCGGCGATGGCGTCGACGGTGTCGATGCTCGCCGGCGGCTGGTCGGATCCCCAGACGGCCGTGATGCCGATGATGTGCGCCTTCGGGAACGCGTCGTGCAGCTCGCCGAGCAGCTCGGTGGCCGAGGCGGTGACGGCGGCGGGCGCTTCGTTCCTGTCGTTCCGGGTCGCTGCGATCAGGATGTAATCCGGGTTCAGCGTGAGCGCGGTGTCCACCTGCTGACGGTAGGTGGTGCCGTTCCAGCCGGCCTTGACGAACCCGGAACCGGAGACCGCGAGGTCGGTGAGCTGCCAACCGTGCTGGCGCGCGATCAGCGCGGGCCAGGCCTCGTCGGGGCGGACGCCCTTGCCGAAGGCGATGGAGTCGCCGATCGCGACGACCTGCGGCTGGTGGCCGTCGGCCGGGACGGCGGCGGCCGTCGCCTGGGCGGCGACGGGGCGGGCGGGGGCGGCGGCGGAACAGCCCGCGAGCGCGAGCGCGACGATGGCGAGCGCGGCAAGCGCGATGGCGGGTCTCCGGGTGGGCACGGAGTGAGGGTAGACCGCTCAGACTGAGGGAATGCTGTGCGCCGCGCCGAACGCGGAAACGGGTTCGCTCAGACGCGCGCGTCGAGGCGTTCGAGCACGGTCGCCGCGATGGCCTGCTGGCCGGCAGGAGTGGGATGCTCGCCGTCGTCCTGGACGAGTCCCGCCTGGCCGCGGTAGGGCTGGCCGAGGTCGAGCCAGTGGCCGCCGACCGCGGCCACGGCGGTGCGCAGCGCGTGGTTCAGCGGGGCGAGGTCGTCGTCGCTCGCCTCGCCGGTGAGGGCGTTGAACCCGAGGATGTGCGCCTTCGGGAGCGCGTCGCGCAGGCGCTCGACCGCCTTCGCCATGGCCGAGGCGACGGCGGAGGTGTCCTGGCCGAGATCGTTGTCGGACGCGCCGATCAGGACGACATCCGCCCTGACCGAGATCGCGCGGTCCACCTGGGCGTCGAAGGACTGCCCGTCCGGCCCGAGCGCGAGGAAGCCGGCGCCGGGGACGCTGTAGTTCTGCACGCCCCAGCGCCGATCGACCGCGACGAGCGCCGGCCAGGCCTCGTCGGGGTCGAGACCCATCCCCGACTCGATGGAGTCGCCGATGACCGCGACCGTCGGGTGGCCCTCGCCGCTGATGGCGGGGCCGACGGCGAACGGGGTCGAAGCGGAGGAGGTGCAGCCGGCGAGCGCCAGGGCTCCGAGCAGGAGCGCCGTGAGCGCCGATGCGGCCGTCGCGAGGGGACGGTGGGAGTGCATGGCCCCCAGTTTAGGGGTGCACCCTATGCATCGGCTCTGTGCCGCTAACGGCCGAGGCCGTCCCGCAGCTCGTGCGTGAGCGAGCTGACGACGGCCTGCAGGCTGCCGCCGTTCGCCTGCGCGACGGCCAGCTGGCGCTGGTAGCTCGCGCCGGTCTCCAGGATCGTCGCAACCGTGCGCAGCTCCGCCTCGCAGCCGAGCCGGTCGGCGGTCGGGGCGAGCTCGTCCACCAGCTCGAGCAGCGACTCGCGCACGAGCCGCTCGCGTCCGTCCGGGGCGACGATGATCTCCGCGTCGAGCCCGTAGCGCGCGGCGCGCCACTTGTTCTCGCGCACGAACCAGGGCTGCAGGGTGACCGGCTCGACGCCGTCGTCCAGGTCGCCGGACATCCGGTCGGTGAGGCAGTGGATCAGCGCAGCGACCGCGCCGACCTCGTCGGCGGTGGAGAGGCCGTCGCACGCGCGCATCTCGACCGTGCCCCACTTCGGCGATGGCCGGATGTCCCAGCGCACCTCGCTGTGGTCGGTCACGACGCCGGTGGTCACGAGGTCCTGGACGTACTCCTCGTAGTTCGCCCAGCTGCCGAACTGCCAGGGCAGGCCGGCCGTCGGCAGCTGCTGGAACATCAGGGCGCGGTTGGAGGCGTACCCGGTGTGCGCGCCCGCCCAGTACGGGCTGGAGGCGCTCAGCGCCTGCAGGTGCGGGTAGTAGGTGAGCAGCCCGTTCACGATCGGCAGCGCCTTGTCGCGCTCGTCGATGCCGACGTGCACGTGGATGCCCCAGATCATCATCTGCCTGCCCCACCACTGGGTGCGGTCCAGCAGCCGGTTGTAGCGCTCGTTCGGGGTGATCTTCTGATCGAACCACTGCGCGAAGGGATGCGTCCCCGCGCACATCAGCTCGATGCCGAGCGGGTCGGTCACCTCGCGTACCAGGCCGATCAGCTCCTGCAGGTCCGTGATCGCGGCGGGCACGCTGTGGTGGACGCGGCTGACCAGCTCGACCGTGTTCAGCAGCAGCTCGTGGGTGATCTGCGGGTGCTCTCGGCCGTCCGGCGTCCCGACCTCGCGGAGCACGTCGTCCGCGACCTGGACCAGGTCGCCGGTCGCAGAGTCGACCAGAGCGAGCTCCCACTCGACACCGATGGTGGAGCGCTCGGAAGGAGCGAATTCGATCTGCACGTTCTCGTCCGTCCGTCCGATTGTTCAAAGCAGGCTGGTATCTGACAGAATAGCTAGTTGAGTTCCGTCGTACCCGACCCTCTATCCGGTGCGATGGGATGAACAAAGACCTCCTGCCGAGTGTGCCCCCACGCCCACGGCAGTCAGTTCGACAAAACTCACTCATCGACACAGGAGAATTGTGGCTGTCAAAATCCGTCTGAAGCGCCTCGGCAAGATCCGCGCTCCCTACTACCGCATCGTCGTGGCCGACTCGCGCACCAAGCGCGACGGTCGCGTGATCGAGGAGATCGGTCTGTACCACCCGACCGAGGAGCCCTCGCGCATCGAGGTCGACTCCGAGCGCGCTCAGTACTGGCTCGGCGTCGGCGCCCAGCCGACCGAGCAGGTGCTGGTGCTCCTCAAGCTCACGGGCGACTGGGGCAAGTTCAAGGGCGACAAGAACGCCGTCTCGACCGTGAAGACGGCCGAGGAGAAGGTCGCGTTCGTCGCCGACGACAAGAAGAAGCCGGTCCTCAAGCCCAAGGCCGAGAAGCCGGCCGAGGTCGCCGCCGAGGCGGAGGCCGTCGTCGAGGCCGAGGTCGAGGCCGAGGAGGCCGCTGAGGCCGAGGTCGTCGCCGAGGCCGAGGAGGCGACCGCCGAGGCCGCTGACGGCGAGAAGGCGTAACACCTTGCTCGCACCCGCGCTCACCCACGTGGTCAAGGGCATCGTCGACCACCCGGACGACGTGCATGTCGTTGCCAAGGGCTCCCCGCGTGGCGAGGTCCTCGAGGTTCGCGTGAACCCCGAGGACCTCGGCCGGGTCATCGGCCGCTCCGGCCGCACGGCCAAGGCCCTGCGCACGCTCGTCGCCGCTCTGGCCGACGGCCGTCGCGTCCGCGTCGACGTCGTCGACGACTGAGGTGGCCGACCACAAGCTGCCCCGCAAGGATGTCGCCCCGCGGCCGGACCAGACCGAGCTGCGCGTCGGCCGGCTCACCAAGGCCCACGGCCTCAAGGGCGCCATCAAGATCGAGCTCTACACCGACGAGCCGGAGAAGCGGTTCGCCCCCGGCGCCGTCTTCACCCTCCAGGTCCCGACCGCGTCCAAGTGGCATGGCAAGACGCTGGAGCTGAAGGAGCTGCGCTGGTACAACGGGCATCCCGTCGGCTTCTTCGCCGGTGTGGATGACCGCACCGAGGCCGAGACGCTCGTCAAGGCCATCCTCTGGGTGAGTCAGGACGCCCGGCCGCTGCCGGACGAGGACGACGCCTGGTACGACCACCAGCTGGTCGGCCTCACGGCGCTGCGCGACGGCGTGAAGGTCGGCACGGTCGCCCGTGTCGACCACCTGCCCGCGCAGGACCTGCTCGCCATCAACACCGGCTCCGACGAGGTCCTCGTGCCGTTCGTGAAGGCGATCGTGCCCGAGGTGGACGTCGTCGCCGGCACGCTCACGCTGACGCCGCCGACCGGGCTCTTCGAGGAGCTGCCGGACGACGAGCCGGAGAGCGCCGAGCCCGGGGCCGCGGCGACGGCGGATCCCGAGGCCGGTGCCGCCGAGCCGGACGCCGCCGACCCGGACGCCTCCTAGCGGACGATCGACAGCCCGCGTGCCCGCAGCACGCGGGCGTCGGCGTCCAGCGCCGCGAGCAGGTGCTCGTGCGTGCCGACGATGTGCAGGTGGATGCGGCGCGCCGCCTCCTCCGCATCCCGCGCCGCGACGAGGTCCAGGATCTCGCGGTGCTCCGTCCACGCCTCCTCGCTGCGCGCGACCAGCCAGCGCGAGCGTTCGAGACGCACCATCGCCGACGCGACCGTGTCCGCGAAGAAGTGGTTGCCGGAGAGTCCCGCCAGCGCCACGTGGAAGTCGGTGCCGGCGCGCACGCTCTCGTCCGCGCTGCGCTCGTGGTCGACGCCGTCCAGCCGCGCGGAGAGCGCGGCGATGTCCGCGTCCGTCGCACGCGCGCAGCTCAGCCGCACCGCGGTGGTCTCCACCGCGTCCCGCAGCTCGCTGAGCCGGGCGATCTCGCCGAGGTCGATGGGGGAGACCTGCCACGCGCGCCCGTCGCGCGCGACCAGTCCTTCCGCTTCCAGGCGCATCAGCGCGGCGCGCAGCGGGGTGCGCGACGCCCCGAGCTCGGCCTCCAGCCCACGCTCGGTCAGCCGGGATCCCGGGACGCGCTCCAGGTCGAGGATCTGGCTGCGCAGCCGCTCGTACGCGGTGGTCGGCTCCGACACGGGGACTCCTTTTGGTATACCGAGGTGGTATACCGCTAGGGTATACCGCATGAGCACTCCCACCGTAGCGCAGCAGACGACATCCACCCGGACGCCCCGGCCGTGGCTCATGCTCGCGTTCGGCGTGCTCGGCCAGGCGAGCTCCACCGTGTTCGTCTCCACCCCCGCCTTCCTGATCCCACTGCTGCACAGCGAGCGCGGGCTGAGTCTCGCGCAGGCCGGCCTGCTGGCGTCCGCGCCGACGCTCGGGCTGGTGCTGACGCTGATCGCGTGGGGAGCGCTGAGCGACAGGATCGGCGAGCGCTGGGTCATCGCCGCCGGCCTCGCGGTGACCGCGATCGCGGCGTTCGGCGCGATGTTCGTCTCCTCCTACCTGGCCCTCGGCGCCCTGTTCCTCGTCGGCGGGATGGCGGCGGCGAGCCCGAACGCGGCGAGCGGGCGGGTCGTGATCGGCTGGTTCCCGAAGGAGCGGCGCGGCCTCGCGATGGGCATCCGCCAGATGTGCCAGCCGCTCGGCGTCGCCATCGCCGCGATCAGCATCCCCGTGCTCGCCGCGAACGGCGGCATCGCTGCCGCCCTGCTCGTCCCCGCCGTGCTGTGCGCCGTGTCCGCGGTGCTGTGCGCGATCGGGATCGTGAACCCGCCGCGACCGCCCCGGACCCCGGCGGCCGGCGGCGCCGCGCACCCGCAGACCGCCTGGCGGCCGTATCGGCAGACCTCGCTGCTGTGGCGCATCCACGGGGTCTCGATGCTGCTGGTGATCCCGCAGTTCACCGTCTCGACCTTCGGGCTGGTCTGGCTGGTCACGGAGCTGCGGATGCCCTCGCTCGTCGCCGGGATCGTGATCGGCGTCAGCCAGTTCGCCGGGGCGATCGGCCGGATCGGCGTCGGCATCCTGAGCGACCGGGTCGGCAGCCACCTGCGGCCGCTGCGCTGGGTCTCGCTCGCCGCGGTCGCGGTCATGCTGCTCATGGCCGTCGCCTCCGCGCTCGGCTCCGTCCCCGCCGCGATCATCCTGGTGGTCGCCGCGGTGGTCACGGTCGCGGACAACGGCCTCGCGTACACCTCCGTGGCCGAGATCGCCGGGCCGTTCTGGTCGGGCCGGGCGCTCGGCGCGCAGAACACCGGGCAGTTCCTCGCCGCCTCCGTCGTCGGGCCCGCCGTCGGCGCGCTGATCGGCTGGGTCGGCTACCCGATCGCCTTCGCCGTCGTCGCGCTCTGCCCCGCGATCGCGACCCCGCTCGTCCCGCGCGATCGGGAGCTGGCGGTCGTGCCCGAATAGAATCCAGTGCATGCGCATCGACATCGTCACGATCTTCCCGACCTTCTTCGATGTGCTGGACATCTCGCTGCTCGGCAAGGCCCGGCAGTCCGGATTGATCCGGCTGGGCGTCCACGACCTGCGGGACCACACCCACGACAGGCACCGCACGGTTGACGACACCCCGTACGGCGGCGGCGCGGGCATGGTCATGAAGCCGGAGCCGTGGGGCGAGGCGCTCGACGGCATCCTGGGCGCGGGGGAGGACGACCCGCTGGTGATCTTCCCGTCGCCCGCCGGTGACGTGTTCACGCAGGCGATGGCGCGCGAACTCGCCGAGGAGCGGCACCTCGTCTTCGGATGCGGGCGCTACGAGGGCATCGACCAGCGGGTGTTCGACGACACCGCGTCCCGCGCGCGCGTCCGGCTGGTGAGCATCGGCGACTACGTCCTGAACGGGGGAGAGGTCGCCACGATGGCGATGATCGAGGCGATCGGCCGGCTCATCCCCGGCGTCGTCGGGAACCCGGAGAGCCTGGTGCAGGAGTCGCACGAGGACGGGCTGCTGGAGTACCCCTCCTATACGAAGCCCGCCGTCTGGCGCGGCCGCGAGGTGCCGCCGGTGCTGCTCTCGGGCAACCACGGCGCGATCGCCGCCTGGCGGCACGAGCAGTCGCTCGAGCGCACCGCCCGCGTGCGCCCCGACCTGCTCCCGTAAGGCCCCGCCATCGCTTCCGGAGTTCTTCACGCGACACGCCGGGCGCAGGCGTGAAGAACTCCGGAACGGACGGCGGGTCGCTCAGGACGTGGGAGCGGTGAGGATGACGGGGCCGTCCTCGGTGATGGCGATCGTGTGCTCGGAGTGCGCGCCGCGCGACCCGTCCGCCGATCGCAGCGTCCAGCCGTCCGGGTCGGTGAAGATCTCGTCCGTCGTCTCCAGGAACCACGGCTCGATCGCGATCACCAGTCCCGGCTTCAGCGGGAAGCCGCGGCCCGGGCGTCCGTCGTTCGGGACGTGCGGGTCGCCGTGCATGGTGCGGCCGACGCCGTGCCCGCCGAACTGGGTGTTGATGCTGTAGCCCTCCCCGTGCGCGACCGCCGCGATCGCCGCGGAGATGTCGCCGACCCGGCCACCGGGGCGTGCCGCCGCGATTCCGGCGGCGAGCGCGCGGCGGGTGGTGTCGATGAGCCGCAGGTCCTCGTCGCGCGCGGAGCCGACGACGAGGCTGGTCGCCGCGTCCGCCACCCAGCCGTCCACGCTTGCCGCGAAGTCCAGGGTCAGCAGGTCGCCGTCGCGCAGGCGGTAGTCGTGGGGGAGGCCGTGCAGGACGGCGTCGTTCACCGACGTGCAGATCACCTTTCCGAACGGACTGGCGCCGAACGAGGGGTGGTAGTCGATGTAGCAGGACTCCGCTCCGCGCTCGCGGATCATCCGGTGGGCGAGCGCGTCCAGCTCCAGCAGGTTCACGCCCACCTTCGCGGCGGCGGCGGTCGCCGCGAGCACCTCGGCGACGAAGCGCCCGGCCGGCCGCATCTGCTCGATCTCCGTCGGGGTCCTCAGCTCGATCACGCGCGTCCTCTTCTCTTCTGCCGGATCGCGTCAAGTCTTCCACGCCCGCGGGGAGGGTCCGCGATTTCGGCCCTCGGCGAACCCGCAGCCCCTCCCCAGCCGCACGCGGTTACGCTGGTCGCGTGATCATCCGCAAGGCGTTCTACTGGTGGCTGTTCCCGTCCGCCGTGGTGCTCCCGGTGTGGCTGCTGGTCGGCTGGGCCGCGTTCCACTCGGGCAGCGGATGGTCGTTCCTCGGGCTGCTCGTGCTGTGCCCGATCCTGTTCGTCGCGCTGCTCGCGATCGGCGGCATCATCGTCGCCAGGCGCAGCGTGCGCGAGTCGCGCGCCGTCTCCTGGTACGACGCCGGCGTGCTCGCCGGCTGGAACGCGTCGATCATCGCGTTCGGATTCTTCCCCGCCGGGGTCACCGGCTGGCTGGCCGTGCTGGGTGTCCTGTTCTTCCTCGGCGCCTTCTGGCTGGGGCTCTGGGAGCTGATGACGGAGCTGCGCGGCCGCGTCGAGCAGACCTTCGCCGCCTACGAGAGCGCCGCCCGGCCGCAGCAGGTCCCGCAGCCGGAGAGCCCGATCGTCGACGACGCCGAGGTCATCATCATCGAGGAGCGGCGGCGCGAGGACTAGGTCGTTCGGGCCTGCTTTGGCAAACACCGCTCCGGCATGGCAGAATTAACGCTTGTGCCGCGGCCAGGCTCTGCCGCAGGGGAGCCAGCATCTCTCGCGGACACACCCCAATACCGAATCCCGGCCTCGCGCGCGTGTGCGCCCGGCCCCGAGTCCGTCCCCGACCTGCCGGCGGGTACAGAGAGCGAACAAGAATGCACATCCTCGATCAGGTGGACGCCGCGTCCCTCAAGCAGGACATCCCCGCCTTCCGCGCCGGCGACACGGTCAAGGTGCACGTCAACATCATCGAGGGCACCCGCTCTCGTATCCAGGTCTTCCAGGGCGTCGTCATCGGCCGCTCGGGCGAGGGCGTCCGCGAGACCTTCACGGTCCGCAAGGTCAGCTTCCAGGTCGGCGTCGAGCGCACCTTCCCCGTGCACTCCCCGGTCATCGACAAGATCGAGGTCGTCACCCGCGGTGACGTCCGTCGCGCCAAGCTCTACTACCTGCGCGAGCTGCGCGGCAAGAAGGCGAAGATCAAGGAGAAGCGCGAGAACTGACGCGCGTCCCGCATCACGTCCCTGAGCTCCCGGTCCTACACTTGGACCGGGAGCTCAGGCGGTTAAATGACGGACGAGACGCTGCCCACCCGGCCTGACCGCGTGGCGGATTCCGAGCGCAAGCGGCGCGGGGCGCTGCTGTTCCTGCGCGACATCCTGATCATCGTCGTCATCGCCCTGCTGGTCTCGTTCCTGATCAAGACCTTCGTCGTCCGCTCGTTCTACATCCCGTCCGGGTCGATGGAGAACACCTTGCAGATCAGCGACAAGATCATCGTGAACGAGCTGCAGCCCTCCGTCTTCCCGCTCAGCCGCGGGGATGTCGTCGTGTTCCGGGACCCCGGCGGCTGGCTGCCGCCCAAGGCCCCGGTGCAACGGAACCCGGTGGCGTCGGCCGTGGACACCGCGCTCACGTTCGTCGGCCTGTCCGCGTCGGACAGCGACGACCACCTCGTGAAGCGGCTGATCGGGCTGCCGGGAGACCGGGTCGCGTGCTGCGACGCCGCAGGCAGGATCACCGTCAACGGCGTGGCCATCGACGAGCCGTACACGATCATCGAACCGGGCCAGACGAACGCGGCGACGGTCCGGTTCGCGGTCACGGTTCCCGCCGGAGCGATCTGGGTGATGGGGGACAACCGGTACAACTCGCAGGACTCCTCGCGCAACCAGTCGCTGCCAGGGCACGGCTTCGTCCCGCTCGACCACGTCGTCGGCCGGGCGTTCGTCGTCAGCTGGCCCGTTCAGCGCTGGTCCTGGTTGGACGATTATCCTGAGGTCTTCCGCGGTGTGGAGGAGAACAAGGAATGATGACCCCGGTGACGCCGTCGCTGCGGTTCGAGAAGGCGCTGTATCGCGACGGCGTGACGTCGATCGTCGCCGTCGACGAGGTGGGGCGCGGCGCGCTCGCCGGCCCCGTCGCCGTCGGGATGGTCGTGATCGACACCGCCGTGAAGCGCATCCCACCCGGGCTGCGCGACTCGAAGCTGCTGCCGGAGCCGGTGCGCGAGGCGCTGGAGCCCGCCTGCCGGCGCTGGTCGCTGTTCCACGCCGTCGGGCTCGCGTCCGCGGCGGAGGTCGATTCGCTCGGGATCATGCGCTGCCTGGGGCTCGCCGGGGCGCGAGCCCTCGCCCAGCTGGAGGAGCAGGGCGCGCAGGTGCGCGAGAGCACGCTCATCCTGGACGGCAACTACGACTACCTGAACCCCGCGCTGATGCGCCCGGCTCGCGTGCTGACGCGCATCAAGGCGGACAGGGACTGCGCGTCCGTCGCCGCCGCCTCCGTCATCGCGAAGGTGCACCGGGACCGGCTGATGATCGGCCACGACGCCGACTATCCCGGCTACGGCTGGACGAGCAACAAGGGCTATTCGACGCCGGAGCACTTCGCGGCGATCGCGGAGCTCGGGCCGAGCGCCCTCCATCGCCTCACCTGGCTGAAGGAGACGGCGATGCTCGACATGCCGACATAGCCGCGCATCCGGCTTAGACTTGTCTGACGATGGATGAGGACGAGTTCGACGACTACGACCGCGAGGTCGAGCTGGCTTTGTACCGTGAATACCGGGACGTCGTCTCGCAGTTCAAGTACGTGATCGAGACGGAGCGCCGCTTCTACCTTGCGAACGAGGTGGAGTTCGTGCGCCGCGACACCGAGCACGACTTCTATTTCGAGCTGACCATGAACGACGTGTGGGTGTGGGACGTCTACCGCGCCGACCGATTCGTGAAGTCGGTGCGCGTGCTCACGTTCAAGGACGTGAACATCGAGGAGCTCTCCAGCAAGGAGTTCGAGCTGCCCAAGGAGCTCGCGCTCGACGAGTAGGCCCCGCCTTCTCCACAGCCTCCGCCCCCGCGCGACTTCCCCACAGATTCTGCGCCCCACGCTCCAGCCCCTTCCACCTCCCCGAGGCTGGATGCGGGAGGAACGATGGCATCCAAAGATGAACTGGGCAGGCGCGGCGAGATCGTGGCCGCCACGTGGCTGCAGGCCCGCGGCTTCGTGCTGCTGGCGACCAACTGGCGGTGTGCGGTCGGCGAGATCGACCTGATCCTGCGCGCAGGATCCACGACGGTGTTCGCAGAGGTGAAGACGCGCAGCTCGCTCGGCTACGGTCACCCGTTCGAGGCGATCACGCCGCAGAAGCAGGGGCGTCTGAGACGGCTGGCGGCCGAGTGGTGCCGCACGAACGGACCGCTGCCGGGAGCGGTCCGCATCGACGCCGTGGCGGTCCTCGACGCCTGGAGCGCCGAGCCGGTCGTCGAGCATCTGTGCGCGGTGGCGTGATGGCGCTCGCGAGGACGTTCGCCGTCGCGCTCACCGGCGTCCGCGGCGACATCGTGGAGGTGGAGGCGGACATCGCGGCGGGGCTGCCCGCCTTCGTGCTGATCGGCCTGCCGGACGCCGCCCTCGGCGAGTCGCGCAAACGCGTGACGGCGGCCGCCGTGAACGCCGGTCTGCCCGTCGCGCAGCGCAAGCTGACCGTCAACCTGTCGCCGGCGTCGCTGCGCAAGCAGGGCTCGGCGTTCGACCTCGCGATCGCGATCGCCTCGCTCGCGGCCTCCGGCGACGTCCCGGCTCCCGCCGCTGCCGCCGCCGTGCACCTCGGCGAGCTCGGTCTGGACGGCCGGCTTCGGCCCGTGCCCGGCGTCCTGCCCGCGGTGCTCGCGGCGCGGTCGGCCGGGTTCCGGCGCGTGCTCGTCCCGACGGCGAACGCCGCAGAGGCGGAACTGGTCGACGACATCGAGGTCGTGCCCGTGGCGAGCCTGCGGGCGGCGGCGATCGCGCACGGCGCCGAGCTCGACCCCGTCGAGGTGGACCCGGTGACCGCGGACGCCCACGACACCGGCCCCGCGCCCGCGGACCCCGATCTGTCGGACGTCGCAGGCAACGAGGAGGCGGTGGATGCGCTGGTCGCCGCCGCGGCGGGCGGCCATCACCTGGCCATGATCGGCCCTCCCGGAGCCGGCAAGACCATGCTGGCGCGCCGGCTCCCGTCGCTGCTTCCCGACCTCACCGCGGAGCAGGCCCTGGAGACCACGTCCATCCGCTCTCTCGCCGGGCTCGGCGTGAAGGGCGGCCTGCTCCGCCGCCCGCCGTTCGAGGCTCCGCACCACACCGCGTCGGCGGTGGCGCTGGTCGGCGGCGGCAGCGGCAGGATCGTCCCGGGCGCGATCGTGCGGGCGACGAACGGTGTGCTGTTCCTGGACGAGGCGGCGGAGTTCCCGCCGAGCGTGCTCGACGCGCTGCGGCAGCCCCTGGAGTCGGGGACGATCAGCATCCACCGGGCGAGCGGGACGGCGACATTCCCGGCGCGGTTCCAGCTGGTCCTCGCGTCGAACCCGTGCCCGTGCGGACGCTACGGCTCCCTCGACGAGGAGTGCACCTGCTCGCCGATCGCCCGCCGCCGCTACCTCGCACGGATGTCCGGGCCGCTCATGGACCGGGTGGACGTCCGCCTCACGGTCCGCCGGCTCGGTCTCGGCGCACTGCGCGCCGCGACCGACGGCGCGCCGCCCGGCCCGTCGAGCGCCGTCCTGCGCGAGCGCGTGCTCGCGGCCAGGACGGCGGCAGCGGACCGCCTGCGGGACACCCCGTGGCGTCGCAACGCCGACGTCGACGGCACCTGGCTCCGCGCCGGCCCCCGCCGCCTCCGCGCTGCTGCCCTGGCCTCCCTCGACCGCGCCCTCGAACGTGGCGGCGTCACTATGCGCGGCTACGACCGGACCCTCCGCGTCGCCTGGACCCTCGCCGACCTCGACGGCGCCCCCACCCCGACCGCCGATCACGTGGGCCGAGCCCTCTTCCTCCGCCGCGGGATCCGCTCGTGAGCCGCGCCGATTCCGGCGTCGAGCCCACCAGGGGCGCCGATGCTCCGCGCCAGGCGGCCCACGGACCGGATGACGCATCGTCCGCCAGCGCAGGGCGTCCTGGTGCTGGGTCTGGTGCTGCCCCGTCGCTTGCCGCACAGGTCGTTCCGGCCCGGTTCGGCGGTGTCTGCCTCCGGTGTCCGCTCGTCGCCCTGCCGCGGAGTCGACCGGCCGGGGGCCGGCCGCCGGTGGTCAGCAGCGACGACCGGGGAGTGCGGGCGGGGGACCGGAGGCGCCACGATGTCCGCGGCTGATCTCTCGCGCGGTGCCGGCATGTCCGCGATCGCCGATCGTGTGCGAGCCGTCGCACCGTCCGCCGACCTCGGGGAGGAACGGGTCGTGCGGAGCCTGTTCGCGCGGGTCGCCGTCAGCGCGCTCGTCGAGCCGGGCGACATGGACGCCGGCGCGATGGTCCATCGCCTCGGGGCGGAGACCACCGTGCGGCTCGTCCAAGACGGGGGCGACGGTGAACGCGTTCTCGCTCTGCTGCGGGAACGCTGCCCGGACGAGGACCTGCCGACCGTCCGGCGGCTCGACGATGCGCTGACGCGCTGGCGCGGCCGCCTCGATCCCTCCGGCGGTGAACGCATCCTCGAGCGCGGGGCGCAACTGGGTGCCACCCTCGTCACACCCGATGACCCGCTCTGGCCGCGTGGGACGCGCGACCTGGAGCAGGGAAGCCCCCTTCTTCTCTGGGTGCGCGGCGACCCCGGCCGTCTCGTGAGGCTCAACCGCTCCATCGCGCTCGTGGGTGCGCGCGCCGCGACCGGCTACGGAACCCACGTGGCGATGGAGGCGGCGGCCGCCCTCAGCGACCGCGGCTTCGCGATCGTGTCGGGAGGAGCGTACGGCGTCGACGCCGCGGCACACCGGGCGGCCGTGGCGAGCGGCCAGGTGACGGTGGCGTTCCTCGCGGGCGGCGTGGACCGCCTCTACCCGGCCGGGAACACGAGCCTGCTGCACCGGGTGATCGAGACCGGACTGGTCATCAGCGAACTCCCGCCCGGTTCGGCTCCGACGCGCTGGCGCTTCCTGATGCGCAACCGCCTGATCGCGGCAGCCAGTCAGGCGACCATCGTGGTCGAGGCCGGAAGCCGCTCGGGTTCCCTGAACACCGCGGGCCACGCCGCCCAGCTCGGTCGGCCGCTCGGAGCCGTCCCCGGACCGATCACCTCGCCCGCCTCCGCAGGCTGCCACCGGCTCATCCGCGAATACGACGCCACTTGCGTCACCACCCCGGACGAGATGGCCGAGCTCTGCGAGCCCGTCGGTCTGCCCATCGCCAGCGGTGCCGGCGGCGAGGATGCCAGCCGCGGCGCGGGCACCGTCGGTACCGGCTGCGACGAGTCGTCGGTTCAGCCAGGTGCCGACGCGTCCGATCGCTCCGGGGTCATCCTGCAGGCCCTTCGGATCCGTTCAGGGCGAAGCGTGCGGGAGCTGATGAACAGCACCGGTCTCGACGCCGCCCGGGTGCAAGCCGAACTCGGCCGGCTCGAGACCCTGGGACGCGTGCGGGAGTCTGGCGACGGCTGGCACCGCGAGGTGAGGTGAAGCGTGCGAGGTGGAGAAGCGGGCGAGGCAACCGATGTGACGGGTGCGTGCCGGGGCGGGACGCGTTCTGCGGTATTCGGAGCGTCGTCCGGTTCGAGGGGTCGCGCTCGCCGAAGCTGGGGGAGTGGAACTGCAGGCGGCGATCGACGGGTTCGCGCGCCACCTCGAGGTGGAGCGCGGGTACTCGCCGCAGACCGTGCGCGCGTACCGATCGGACCTGGCTGCGCTGCGGAGTTTCCTCGCGGCGCGCGGGGTGGACGCGACCGAAGCCTTGACGCTCGACGTGTACCGGGACTGGCTCTGGGATGCGTCCCAGAAAGGGCTCGCGCGTGCGACCCTCGCCCGGCGATCCGCTGCCGCCCGCGGGTTCAGTGCGTGGGTGGCTCGGACGGTCGGTGATCCCACTCCGGAGGACCCGGCGCGGACGGGCGGGGAGACCGGGGGCGTGTCGGGAGCGGCGACGACGGCCCAGGAGGGTCTTGCTGGTGTTCCCGGAGTCCTGGCCGCCGCGGCGCCGGATCCGGCCTCGCGGTTGCGGGCGCCGAAGGCGGAGAAGACGCTGCCGCGGGTGATCACGCGCGCGCAGATGGACGGGATCCTGGCAGCGCTCGCCGTACGGGCGGCGGAGGGGGAACCGGGCGCGGTCCGCGATGTCGCTGTTGTCGAACTGCTCTACGCTGCGGGCATCCGGGTGAGCGAGCTGACCGGTCTCGATGTCGACGACGTCGACCTGGAGCGGCTCACGCTGCGCGT
Organism: Leifsonia sp.; assembly: GCF_051955155.1. Classification (NCBI taxonomy): domain Bacteria; kingdom Bacillati; phylum Actinomycetota; class Actinomycetes; order Micrococcales; family Microbacteriaceae; genus Leifsonia; species Leifsonia sp. Next base: position 10,545 of record NZ_JBQCGZ010000093.1, on the reverse strand, counting down.
GCTCGGCAAGGGGTCGAAGGAGCGGGTCGTCCCGTTCGGCGTGCCCGCCCTCGCGGCGCTGCGCAGCTACCTCGCGCGGGCGCGGCCCCTGCTGGCCGGCGAGCGGTCGGGGCCGGCCCTGTTCCTGGGTGCCCGCGGCGGACGGCTCGGCACCCGCGCCGTCTACCAGCTGGTCGCCGGACTCCTGGCCGACATCCCCGGCGGGGGGCCCGCGGGCCCGCACACGCTGCGGCACACTGCGGCGACGCATCTGCTCGACGGGGGAGCGGACCTGCGGGCGGTGCAGGAGATCCTCGGCCATGCGAGCCTCGGGACGACGCAGATCTACACGCACGTCTCCACGGAGCGCCTCAAGGAGACCTACCGGATCGCGCATCCCCGCGCCTGAGGCCCGGCGAAGCGGCAGCAGCACCGACGGCGGGACCCGATCGAAGAACAGCAGAGGCGACACGTACTCGCCGTCGATCCGGATCCCCACGTGGATGCACGTGCCTGTGCAGTGCGCGCCGGACGCGACCGAGCCGACACTGTCGCCGGCGGCGACGACGGCTCCGACGATCAGGGGTGAGGCGACCGGCTCGTAGCTGGAGAGGACGCCGCCGCCATGATCGATGGTCAGCACCGGGCGATCCACCACGACTCCCGAGAAGTGCACCGTCCCCGTGGCGGGGGCGATGACCGTGGCGCCCGGCGCGGCGGCGATGTCGATGCCGCGGTGGCCAGCGGCGTACGGGGTGGGCGGAGCGACGTAGCCCTTCGTCAATCGCGGCGGCGACACCGGCCAGAGCCACCGCGCCGACGAAGCGGGCGATCGCGAGGACGCGCTTGCCTCGCCGGCTTCGGCAGAGACAGCCTCCAGCGTCTGCACCGCGGAGACGCCGTCGACCGTGCCCAGCGCGGCCACGAGGGCCGCGCCCAGCGCCGCGGACACTCGCAGTGTGCCCGCCACCGGCCTTGTGCGATGTCCGCGCATCCGTCTCCCTCCGTCCCGTTCTCTCGTCCTGTTCCCCTCGACGGACCGCCGACGGCGGTATCCAGACGACGCCCACGTCCGAGGTTCCCGTGCCGGCGCCCCAGGCGGAGCTGTCGGCCCGGATCTGTGCACAACCCCTCCCAGGCCCCGCCCTGTGCGGGACAGGCGCCCGCCGTGCGTGTTTGCCCGTTCGGGACGTTCCGCCCCCGCTCGAGCAGGGGCGGTCGTACCGAACGGGCACACACGACGCACGCGCACCCGCGGCGCGCCCGGGCGCCGCCCGGACTCCACAAACGCAGCGGCGCGGCGTAGCGTGATCGTCGCGCCGCAGCTCCGGGGCGATCCGTCGGGGCGGGTGGCGCAGCACACAATCGAAAAGGGATGACATGTCTGAACAACGCAGCAACACTTCCGCCACCGGTGACGAGCACATCCCGCAGCCGACGGCCGCGATGAGGCGCAAGGTCGTCGGGCTCGCGGTCTCCGCGGCGGTCGGCGGCTTCCTGTTCGGCTTCGACTCGTCGGTCATCAACGGGGCCGTCGACTCGATCCAGCACCACTTCGCGCTGAACGCGTTCGTGACCGGGTTCATCGTGGCGATCGCCCTGCTCGGCTGCGCCGTCGGTGCGTTCATCGCCGGCCGGCTCGCCGACCGCTGGGGCCGGCTCAAGGTGATGCTGCTCGGCGCGGTCATGTTCCTGGTCAGCTCCATCGGCGCCGGGCTCGCGTTCTCGGTGTGGGACCTCGGGTTCTGGCGCGTGATCGGCGGCCTCGGCATCGGCATCGCCTCGGTGGTGGCCCCTGCCTACATCGCCGAGATCGCGCCGCGGCAGCGACGCGGCGGACTGGCATCCCTGCAGCAGCTCGCCATCACGATCGGTATCTTCGTCGCGCTGCTCTCCGACGCGCTGCTCGCCGGTGCCGCGGGCGCTGCGGCCAATCAGCTCTGGTTCGGCCTCGAGGCCTGGCGCTGGATGTTCCTGGTCGGCGTCATCCCGTCGGTCGTCTACGGCATCCTCGCCCTCACCCTGCCGGAGTCGCCGCGCTACCTGCTCGCCAACGGCCGGCACGAGGAGGCGCGCGCCATCTTCTCCACGCTGGTGCCGGAGAGCGACGTCGACCGTCAGGTCCGCGACATCGAGCAGGCCATCGAGGCGGACAAGGAGGGGGCGAAGGGCACCCTGCGCGGCAACCGCTTCGGCCTCAAGCCCATCGTCTGGATCGGCATCATCCTGTCCGTCTTCCAGCAGTTCGTCGGCATCAACGTGATCTTCTACTATTCGACGACGCTGTGGCGTGCTGTCGGCTTCACCGAGAGCAACTCGCTGCTGATCACCGTGATCACCTCGGTGACGAACGTCGTGGTGACGATCGTCGCCATCCTGCTGGTCGACCGCGTCGGCCGCCGCCCCATCCTGCTCACCGGCTCGGTCGGCATGGCGATCGCCCTCGCGGCGATGGCGCTCTCGTTCGCGTTCGCCACCAAGCACGACGGCGCCGTCTCGCTGCCGAACCCGTGGGGCCCGGTCGCGCTGATCGCCGCCAACGTCTTCGTCATCTGCTTCGGCGCGTCCTGGGGCCCGCTGGTGTGGGTGCTGCTCGGCGAGATCTTCCCGACCAAGATCCGCGCCGCCGCGCTCGGCGTCGCCGCGTCCGCGCAGTGGATCGCCAACTTCCTGGTGACGGTCTCGTTCCCGCCGATGAGCGACTTCTCGCTGCCGTTCACGTACGGGATGTACGCGGTGTTCGCCGCGCTGTCGTTCTTCTTCGTGTTCTTCAAGGTGCCGGAGACGAACGGGATGGCGCTGGAGCACGCGGAGACGCTGTTCGCCAACGCGGGCCGCAACCGCGGCGTGCAGGTGCGCTCGTCCGGGGACTCGGCGACGCCCGGTACCTGATAAGATGTTCCTCGCACTCCGCGCGTCGGAGTGACTACGCGTGCCCGGACGCCCTCCCACGAGGGCGGGGCGCTCCTCCACCGGTCTCCCACGATTCTGCACGGTCCTCCGTGCGGGTTCGCGCGAGCGGGGGAGCGCGGGGCACCAGGAGTGGCGGCCGCCCGGCCGTCCTGACAACCGTGAACAGCATCCCAGGCGCACGCCACGGGATGCGCAACAGAAGGAGAAACGGCAATGGCCGTCGTCACCATGCGCCAGCTGCTCGACAGCGGCGTCCACTTCGGACACCAGACCCGCCGCTGGAACCCGAAGATGAAGCGCTTCATCCTCACCGAGCGCTCCGGCAGCTACATCATCGACCTGCAGCAGTCGCTCGCCTACATCGACAAGACGTACGAGTTCGTCCGCGAGACCGTCGCCCACGGCGGCACCATCCTCTTCGTCGGCACCAAGAAGCAGGCCCAGCAGGCGATCGCCGAGCAGGCGACCCGCGTCGGCCAGCCCTACGTCAACCAGCGCTGGCTGGGTGGTCTGCTGACCAACTTCCAGACCGTCTCCAAGCGCCTCGCCCGCATGAAGGAGCTCGAGGAGCTCGACTTCGAGGGCACCACCAGCGGCTTCACCAAGAAGGAGCTGCTGATCAAGAAGCGCGAGCTCGACAAGCTGCACAAGTCGCTCGGCGGCATCCGCAACCTGTCGAAGACCCCGAGCGCGATCTGGGTGGTCGACACCAAGAAGGAGCACCTCGCGATCGACGAGGCGAAGAAGCTGGGCATCCCGGTCATCGCCATCCTCGACACCAACTGCGACCCGGACGAGGTCCAGTACCCGATCCCGGGCAACGACGACGCGATCCGCTCCGTCTCGCTGCTGACCCGCATCGTCGCCGACGCGGCCGCCGACGGCCTCATCCAGCGCCACCAGAAGCCCGAGGAGGGCTCCGAGCAGGCCGAGCCGCTCGCCGAGTGGGAGCAGGAGCTGCTCGCGCAGTCCGCCGACGAGGTGCAGTCGAGCGCCGAGACCGAGAAGGCGGCCGACGCCGACCTCGCCGAGGCCAAGGCGGACTCCGCCGAGGTCGTCGCCGAGGGCGAGTCCGACGCCGAGGCCAAGTAACCACACTCATCTTCGAGACAAAAGGTTCCAGTTACGAACATGGCAAACATCAGCATCGCTGACATCAAGGCCCTGCGCGAGCAGCTCGGCACGGGCATGGTCGACACCAAGAAGGCCCTCGAGGAGGCCGGTGGCGACATCGAGAAGGCCACCGAGATCCTGCGCCTGAAGGGTGCGAAGGGCAACGCGAAGCGCGCCGACCGCTCCACGAGCGAGGGCCTCGTCGCCGCCAAGGAGAACGGCAACGGCACCGCCACCATGATCGAGCTCGCGTGCGAGACCGACTTCGTGGCCAAGGGCGAGAAGTTCATCGCCCTCGCCGACAAGGTGCTCGACGCGACCGCGGCCGCGGGTGCCAGCACGGTCGAGGAGGCGCTGGCCGCCCCCGCCGGTTCGCAGACCGTCGCCGAGCTCATCGGCGACGAGGCCGCGATCCTCGGCGAGAAGGTCGAGCTGCGCCGCATCGCCGTCGTGAACGGCGAGCACTTCGCGATCTACCTGCACAAGACCTCCAAGGACCTGCCGCCGCAGGTCGGTGTCGTGGTCGGCTACGCCGGCGACGACGCGGAGACCGCGCGCAGCATCGCGCAGCACATCTCCTTCGCCAACCCGACCTACCTCACCCGTGAGGACGTCCCGGCCGACGAGGTCGAGAACGAGCGACGCATCGTCGAGGAGATCTCGCGCAACGAGGGCAAGCCGGAGGCCGCGCTCCCGAAGATCATCGAGGGTCGCCTCGGCGCCTACTTCAAGCAGGTCGCCCTGCTCGAGCAGGAGTACGCCCGCGACAACAAGCTGACGATCAGCCAGGTGGTCAAGGACGCGGGGATCACCGTGTCCGGCTTCGCCCGGTTCAAGGTCGGCGCCTGATCGAGGCGTGAAGGAGTCCGGATCGAGTTCCCTCGATCCGGACTCCTTTTCTGTGCGCGGCAACCGTGCACGCATTAGCGTTAGACGAAAGTGACGGAAGGACTCATACACGCATGTCGGCAGCCAACAAGAGACGCAGGGTCCTTCTCAAACTCTCCGGCGAGGCGTTCGGCGCCGGTCAGCTGGGAGTCAACCCGGACATCGTCAGCAGCATCGCGCGCGAGATCGCGCAGGCGGCGGAGGACGTCGAGATCGCGATCGTCGTCGGCGGCGGCAACTTCTTCCGCGGCGCCGAGCTCTCGCAGCGCGGCATGGACCGCGGCCGCGCCGACTACATGGGGATGCTCGGCACGGTGATGAACTCGCTCGCCCTGCAGGACTTCCTGGAGCAGGCGGGCGCCGAGACGCGCGTCCAGTCCGCGATCGCGATGACCCAGGTCGCCGAGCCCTACATCCCGCGCCGCGCCGAGCGTCACCTCGAGAAGGGCCGCGTCGTGATCTTCGGCGCCGGCGCCGGCCTGCCGTACTTCTCGACGGACACCGTCGCCGCCCAGCGCGCGCTGGAGATCAGCGCCGACGTGGTGCTGGTGGCGAAGAACGGCGTCGACGGCATGTACGACGACGACCCGCGCACCAACCCGGACGCCCGCAAGATCGAGCGCATCACCCACCAGGACGCGCTCAAGCAGAATCTGAAGGCGGTCGACTCCACGGCGCTGAGCCTCTGCATGGACAACGGGATGCCGATGCGCATCTTCGGCATCGAGCCGGCCGGCAACGTAACGGCCGCGCTGCTCGGCGCCGAGATCGGCACCCTGCTCGGCTGACCCCGCCGTCGCGCGGCCGGGTGGTGCACCGGGCCCGGCGACGCGGGGCCCTAGACTAGACAACGATTCACCGATCTGAAGGAGAAACCGTGATCGCGGATGTGATTTCCGACGCTCGAGCGCGTATGACCAAGACCGTCGACGCGGCGAGGGACGACTTCGGCACCGTGAGCGCCGGCCGCGCGAACCCCGCCCTCTTCCAGAAGGTGCTCGTGGACTACTACGGCTCGCCGACGCCGCTGGCCCAGCTGGCCGGCCTGCAGAACCCCGAGGCGCGCGTCCTGCTCGTCACGCCGTACGACAAGTCGGCGCTGAAGGAGATCGAGAAGGCGATCGTCAACATGCCGAACCTCTCCGCGAACGTCGGCAACGACGGCGAGATCGTGCGCGTCACCCTGCCCGAGCTCACTGAGGACCGCCGCAAGGAGTTCGTGAAGATCGTCCGCGGCAAGGGCGAGGACGCCAAGGTCGCGATCCGCAACATCCGCCGCAAGGCCAAGGACGAGCTGGACGCCCTCAAGGGCGAGGTCGGGGACGACGAGGTCGCCCGCGGCGAGAAGGAGCTCGAGACGCTCACGCGAACGCACGTCGAGGCGGTCGACGAGGCCCTCAAGCGCAAGGAAGCCGAACTCCTCGAGGTCTAGATGAGCGAGGGGAGCAGCCCCGGCGCGCCTCGCACGCCGGCATCGGGGAAACGGGTGGGATCCCACTCGCGCGCCGAGATCCGCGCGCAGGTGCAGGCGACGAGGGCGGACTTCGAGCGCCAGGTGATGGCGCGTAAGGCGCAGCTGGACGCGACGAACGAGAAGATCGAGGCCAGGACCGGCCGCAACCTCATCCTGGCGATCCTGATCGGGCTGGGCGTCGGCGCTCTCGTCGTGCTGAGCCTGATCTTCGTCAAGGAACTCTTCCTCCTGCTCGGCGCCGCGATGGCCGGCTTCGCCGCCTTCGAGCTGACGCAGGCGTTCCGGGCGGCAGCCCGTCGGGTGCCGCGCATCCCGACGGTCGTCGCCGCGGTCGCCGTCGTCCCCGCGACGTTCTTCTTCCACGCCGGCGGCCAGCTGGTCTCGCTGTCGGCCGGTGTCGTCCTCGTGATCCTCTGGCGGCTGGTCGAGGAGCTGGCGCGGCCGGACCGGCGGCGCGGGGGGACGGCGCTCGGCAGGGACCTCACCTGGGGCGTCCTGGTCCAGATGTACGTGGCGCTGCTCGCCAGCTTCGCCATCCTGCTCCTCGCGGAGGACGGCGGCGAGTGGTGGGTGCTCGGCTTCCTGATCGTCGTCATCGCCGTCGACACGGGCGCGTACGCGAGCGGCTTGTCCTGGGGCAAGCACCCGATGGCGCCCACCATCAGCCCGAAGAAGACGTGGGAGGGCTTCGCGGGCGCCGCGGTCGCCGCGATCGTCGCCGGCGTCCTGATCTCGGTCTTCATGATCGGCATGCCGTGGTGGTTCGGGATCGTGTTCGGCGTCGTCGTGCTGCTCACCGCCACCGCGGGCGACCTCGCCGAGTCGCTGATCAAGCGTGACCTCGGCATCAAGGACATGAGCTCGTGGCTGCCTGGCCACGGCGGGTTCCTCGACCGGCTGGACTCCATCCTGCCGTCGGCGGCGGCCACGTACGTGCTCTTCCTCATCTTCTCCTGACACAATGGCTGGGTGAGCACCTTCCCGCGGAGCCCCAAGTCCACGCTCGGTTACGACGTCGACGAGGTGGACGAGTTCCTGAAGTCAGCGCGAACCGCGTACGACGGAGACGGCGCGACGGCCGCGACCCTCACGGCGGCGGACATCCGCCGCACGGCGTTCACGATGGCCAAGGGCGGCTACTCGACGCAGCACGTCGACGCGGCGCTCGAGCGTCTCGAGGACGCCTTCGCCGCGCGCGAGAGCGAGGCGGCGCGGCAGGCGATGGGCGACGCCGCCTGGTACGAGGAGGCGCGCACGACGGCGCAGGCGATCCTCGACCGGCTGGAGCGGCCGGCGGGGGAGCGGTTCCAGCGGGTCAGCCTGCTCACGCTCGGCTACAACCGGCAGGACGTCGACCGGTTCGCCGGACGGCTCGTCAAGTACTTCCAGGACGGCCGGCCGATGAGCGTCGAGGAGGTGCGGACGGTCACCTTCCGCGAGCAGCGCGGCGGCTACCGGGAGGCCCAGGTGGACCTGCTGCTGGACAGCGTGACGGACGTGATGCTCGCGGTCCGATGACCTGGCGGTTCCCTGAGTGCGGGCGCGGATTCTTGGAAACCCGCGAATTGTTCGTTATGGTTCTGTGATCGTGGGTAGACGAGATGCAGCAGAGATGATTCCGCTGGCCCCGGCCAACCCGGTCGGAGTCGCGTTCAAGCGGTCCCGGCGTCCGCACATCCGCTCGCGTGCCGCCGTCTGGGGGTTCGCATTCAGCGCGGCTGTCGGCTTCGCCCTGGTGAATGTGGTGGACCCGTACTCGGGTTCGGCCGCGACCCCGGCGTACGCGGACACCATGCAGGACATCCAGACCACCTCCCGCTACGGCACCGCTCCCGTTCAGAGCCTGACCGCTCCCGACGGCTCCGCCGCGACGGTCACGCGCGAAGCGGTGAGCGTCAAGGAGAAGCCCAAGCCGAAGCCCACTCCCACCCCGACGCCGACGCCCACCGAGTCCTCGAGCAGCTCGTCCGACAGTGGCTCGTCCGACAGCGCGGGGGCACCTGCGGCCGGAACCCCGGACCCGGGGTCCGCGCAGGCGGTCGCCTACCAGATGCTCAAGGAGCGCGGGATGGGCGACGACCAGTACAACTGCCTGGTCTCGCTCTGGAACCGCGAATCCGGCTGGAACGTCTACGCGTACAACGCGGGCAGCGGTGCCTACGGCATCCCGCAGGCGCTCCCCGGCAGCAAGATGGCGTCGGCGGGACCGGACTGGCAGAACAGCGCCAGCACCCAGATCACCTGGGGCCTCGGCTACATCAGCGGCCGCTACGGCACGCCGTGCGGCGCCTGGGCGCACTCCGAGTCGACCGGCTGGTACTGATCGGCACGGATCCCGGCCTCACGGGCTCGGATCGGCCGGGCGGTACTCCCGCCAGAACCGCGCATACGTCCGTCCACCGATGACGACGGAGACGGCGACGTAGGCGGCCGCGCAGACGACGCCGACGACCCAGCCGATGGCGGGCGCAACCCCGCTCGTCGTCAGCAGCACGCCCGCGAGCAATCCGACCAGGGCACCGTTGACCACGAACGAGAACAGCATGCTGCTGCCCACGATCTGGCTGGCGCCGCGCCGGCCGAGGAAGTAGTAGGTGCGGGTCACGCCCTCCCGGTCGTCGTGCGGCGACGCCAGGAGCACGCCGGCGAGCTCCGGGGCGAGCCGGAGGTACTCCGAGCGCAGCCGGTTCATCGCCAGGACGTACATCAGGTCCTCCATCGCCACGTTGGACACCCGGACCTGCGTGAGGACGCCGACGATCACGACGAGCAGCAGCAGCGTGTCCGCGAAGACCGGGAACAGGCCGCCGAACGCGGTCGCCTGGCCGACCAGGGCGATGCTGACCAGCGCGGCGGACATCAGCGTCAGCAGCATCCCGATCCTGGTCAGCACCTCGTTCTGGGTGCTGCTGCGGGACGCGAGGAGGCTCCAGTGCTCGGTGGCGAGCAGCTGCGCGCGGATCGCGTCGGTGCGGTGAGCGTCGTCGTCGCTCATGCCGCCGATGGTACTGCGCGCGTGCCGGCGGGGGGCATCCCTGCCCGCTTAGACTGGAGGCATGCCGCGCAGCAATCGTCCCCGAGGTCGCCAGGGCGGCCGCAGGGACGAGGAGGAGAACGGCCTCGACCGGCTCCTGGCCGGATGGCGCCGCACCGAGGTGCGCCGCGGCACCGAGTGGAACGTGCAGCCCGTTTCGTCGCTGCAGGCCCAGAAGAGCTACGTCTGCCCCGGCTGTGGCCGCGAGATCGCGCCAGGGGTGTCCCACCTCGTCGCGTGGCGGGCGGACGGCGTGCTGGGCGACGCGGCGGACCTCGCCGCGCGACGGCACTGGCACGAGTCGTGCTGGCGGATCTCGTGACAGGGACCGCGAGCGGAGGAGAGAGTGTGACCGCAGGACCGATCGAGATCCGCGGGGGCGTCGAGCTCCCCGCGCGCCGCGAGGACATCGAGCTGCACACCAGGGACGGGCTGACGCTCGTCGGGGAGCTCGCCAGCCCGCTGGAGCGCGAACCCGTCGCCACGCTGGTGACGCTGCACCCGCTGCCCACCGGGGGCGGGTTCATGGACTCGCACATCCTGCGCAAGGCCGCGGCGCGGCTCCCCGCCCTCGCGGACATCGCGGTGCTCCGGTTCAACACGCGCGGCACGTCGTCGCCGCGCGGGCGCAGCCAGGGCGAGTTCGGCCACGGCGTCGACGAGAGGTACGACGTGGAGGCGGCGATGGCGTTCGTCGCCGAGCGCGGCCTGCCGCATCCCTGGCTGCTCGGCTGGTCGTTCGGGACGGAGCTGGCGCTCATGTACGGGCGCGAGTGCCCGGTGGACGGCGTCATCCTGCTGTCGCCTCCGCTGCACCGCGCGAAGCCGGAGCACCTGAGCGCGTGGGCGGGCGATCCGCGTCCCATCGTGGCGCTGATCCCGGAGCACGACGACTACCTGCGGCCGGCGGAGGCCGCGGAGCGGTTCCGGCCGCTGCCGCAGATCGAACTGGTCGACGTCGCGGGCGGCAAGCACCTGTGGGTGGGGGAGAACCAGACGCGGCGCGTCCTGGACGAGATCGTGGAGCGGCTCAACCCGGCGGCGGCACCGCTGCCGACCCAGTGGCCGGCCGGCTGATCCCGGCGGGTCGGCGGGCGCGGTCGAGCGGTCGCGACACGCCGTCTCGGCCGCGGTGACGCGGCGC
>NZ_JBQCGZ010000092.1:0-12983 GCF_051955155.1 Leifsonia sp. | reverse complement strand
CTGCTCGACGACTTCTTCATCCGCCTGGCGGGCGGCCTGCCGGGGGACATCGGTCCGCGCGTGTCGCAGCTGCTCGGCTCCGACTCCGGTCAGGAGGCGCTGCTGGAGATCCTCCGCGAGGAGATCGGCGCCGACCCGCGGCTGGCATCGCGGCTGGCGATGTGGGGACGTCGCCTGGTCGGCGACACCCTCCTGGTCGCCCGCTCGGCGCTGCACCTCTCGGGGAACACGGCGACCGACGAGGAACGCATCGAGCCGATCTTCACCGAGCTGATCGCCGCGCACACGCGCCGGATGGACGCGCTCGGCCTCACCGCCTGACGCGCGCTCGCAGCGCGGGCGCCGGCGGAGTCGCTCAGCGGGCGACGGCTCCCCGGGCGAGGGTGTGCAGCAGCTTGTCGTCGTGCGCGGTGCGGACGCGGCCGATCACGAGGTCGGCGGCGGCCGTCACGACGATCGTGCCCAGCAGCGTGATCCACCAGATCCAGCCGCCGTCCCACTTCAGGCCCGCCCAGGTGAGGGCGACCCAGAGGATGCACGCGACGCTCACGCCGACGGCGGGGATCAGGACCGATCCGTGCGTGTGCCGGTGCGGGAGCAGGTAGCGCGCGGCGAGACCGATGATGGCGCCGGCGAGCGCGACGAAGAGCAGTTCCACGAGACGGGAATCTAGCCGACGAAGCCGATGCGGCGCGACTCCTCGGTGCCGAGCTCGACGTAGGCGATGCCCGCGGTCGGCACGATGTAGTGCCGGCCCTTGTCGTCCGTGAGGCGCAGGATGCCGCTTCCGTCGGAGAGGCCGGCCTGCACCTGCTCTGCGAGCTCGTCGGCGGACTGCGCCGACTCGAAGCTGAGCTCGCGGGGAGCGTTGACGATTCCGATGCGGATCTCCACGTACGTGCCTTTCGACGTCTCCGGCTGGTGTGAGTTCAGACTACGGCACACGGCTCTCCGAGGCCGGTCGCGTTCTCTGTCGGCGGACGCCGTTAGCGTGGATGCCATGACCATCAGAGGCTTCCTCCCGCGCGCCGAGCGCCAGGCGGACGGCCTCGGCGGCCCGGACGGCGCGGCCGCGGCCGGGTCGCTCGACGCGTCCCAGGGGGAGGTGCTCGCCCTCCCGGACGGCGCGTCGGCCGCCGTGCTCGGCGCCCCGGGCACGGGCAAGACGACGACCCTCGTGGAGGCGCTGGCCGAGCGGGTGCTGGTGCGCGGCTACGCGACGGGCGAGGTGCTCGCGCTCAGCGCCTCCCGTGCCGCAGCGACGGCGCTGCGCGACCGGATCGCGCTGCGGCTGGGCGTCCCCACGCGCGGTCCGCTCGCCAGGACCGCGACCTCCCTGGCCTTCCAGCTGGTCGGGGAACGGGCGCGCCGGACCGGCGACGAGCCGCCACGGCTGCTGACCGGGGGCGAGCAGGACCAGATCGTCGCCGAGCTGCTCGCCGGCCACCTGGAGGACGGCACAGGACCGGTGTGGCCGGAGCCGCTCGGCCCCGAGGTGCGGATGCTGCGCGGCTTCCGCACCGAGCTGCGCGAGCTGATCGGGCGCTGCGCCGAGCGCGGCGTCTCCCCGTCCCGGCTGTCCGAGCTCGGCGCGATCACCGGTCACGACGAGTGGCGGGCTGCCGCGCGCTTCATCGCCGAGTACCAGGGCGTTCTCGACAGCTATCGCGGCGGGTTCGTGGACGCCGCGGAGCTCATCGCGTCCGCCGTCGCGGTCGTCGCGGGCGGCAGCGCGCTGGACGCGCTCCGGGTCGTCTTCGTCGACGATCTGCAGGAGGCGACGGTCGCGACGGTCGCGCTGCTGCGCGCGCTCGCGGCCCGCGGCGTCGCGGTGGTCGCGTTCGGCGACCCCGACGTCGCCGCGACGACCTTCCGCGGTGCCGAGGCGACGGCGCTCGGGCAGCTGGAGAGCAGGATCGGCGTCCCGGTGACCCGCTTCGTGCTGTCCACCGCGCACCGGCAGACCCCGCGCCTGCGCGAGCTCACGGCGCGCGTCACCGAGCGGATCGGCACCGCGGCCGCCGGCGTTCAGCGCGTCGCGGCGGCCGGGCGCGATGCGGACGCCGAGCGGCAGGAGGTGCTCGTCCTGCAGGCGTCGTCCGCGCCGGCGGAGGCCGCGCGTCTCGCCCGGCTGCTGCGCGAACGCCACCTGCTCGACGGCGTGCCGTGGAGCGCGATGGCCGTCGTGGTGCGCAGCGGCGCGCACATCGCCGGCCTGGCCAGGGCGCTCGCGGTCGCCGAGGTGCCGACCACGACGAGCATCGCCGGCCGGGCGCTGCGCGACGACTACGCGGCCCGGCAGCTCATCCACATCGCCGGCGTAGAGCTCGGCGCGCTCGACTTGACGGCGGAGGTGGCGACCGACCTGCTGCTCGGCCCGTTCGGCGGCCTGGACAGCGTGAGCCTGCGCCGCCTGCGGCTGGCGCTCCGGCAGGAGGAGCTCGCGGGCGACGGCAACCGCTCCGGGGACGACCTGCTGGTGGAGGCGCTCTCCGCCCCCGCACACCTGGCGACGATCGACTCCTCGCCAGCGCGCCGCGCCGCCCGGCTGGCCGAGACGCTGCGCTCCGGGCGCGAGAAGGCGGAGGAGGGCGCCACCATCGAGGAGCTGCTCTGGCACGCGTGGGAGCGCAGCGGGCTCGCCGGGCGCTGGCTGGAGCAGTCGGAGCGCTCCGGCATCGTCGCCGACGAGGCGAACCGGCACCTGGACGGCGTCGTCGCGCTCTTCACCGCCGCGCGCCGCTTCGTGGAGCGCTACCCGGAGCGGCCCGCCTCCGACTTCGTCGTCGAGCTGCTCGGCGCGGAGGTGCCAGAGGACACGCTCGCCGCACAGACGGCGGGCGACGCCGTGCTGGTGTGCACACCGAGCGCGACCGTCGGCCGCGAGTTCGAGGTGGTCGCCGTCTCCGGGCTCCAGGAGAGCGTGTGGCCGAACCTGCGGCTGCGCGGGTCCCTGCTACACCCGCAGGACCTGGAGGCCGCGCTCGAGGGCCGCGAGAGCGAGGCGGCGGACGAGCGCGCCGAGGTGCTCGGCGACGAGCTGCGAATGTTCGCCCTCGCCGTGTCTAGGGCACGCGGCCAGGTCATCCTCACCGCGACGGCGAACGACGACGAGCAGCCGTCCCCGTTCCTGCGGCTGCCAGGGGACGTCGCCGTCGAGCTGCCGGACGATGGCATCCACCCGCTGTCGCTCCGCGGGATGACCGGACGGCTGCGGCGCCGGCTCGCGACCACCGGGTCGCCGGACGCGGCGGACGCGCTCGCGCGGCTCGCGGACGCGGGCGTCGAGGGCGCCGATCCCGCCGAGTGGTACGGCCTCGCCGAGCCCACGACCACCGAACCGCTGGTCGACCTGGAGGGGGACCAGGAGGCGATGGTGCGGGTGTCGCCGTCCCGGCTCGCCACCTACGAGAAGTCGCCGCTCGCCTGGTTCGTGGACGAGATGGCCGCCTCCCCGAGCGGGCTGGCCGCCGGCATCGGGACGGTCGTGCACGCGGTCATGGAGGAGGCGGACGCGGCGGAGGACATCAGCGTCGAGGCGCTGTGGACCGGCATCGAGAAGCGCTGGGCGGAGCTCGCCTTCGAGTCGCCCTGGATCGAGGAGCGCGAGCGCAGGCGGACGCGCTCGCTCGTCGCCGGCGTCTCCGAGTACCTACGCGACTTCGGGAGGGCGGGCGGCGTGCTGCTCGGCTCCGAGGGCGAGTTCGTGCTGGAGCTCGGACGCGCGCGCATCAGCGGCACGATCGACCGGGTCGAGCGGACCCCGGACGGCACGGTCGTCATCGTCGATCTGAAGACCGGCAGGAGCGTGCCGAGCGCGGCGGAGGCGGCCTCGCACGCGCAGCTCGGCGCCTACCAGCTCGCGCTGGAGCACGGCGCGATCGAGAGCGCGGGCGAGCTTCCCTCCGGGGGCGCGAAGCTGCTGTTCGTCGCCAAGGGCGTCCGCGGCAAGGCGTACCGCGAGGTCGCCCAGGACCGCGTCGACGCGGAGGGCCTCGAGCGGCTGAAGGCGCGCGTCGCCGACGCCGCGGCGGGGATGGCCGGCGCCGAGTTCGCGGCGGTCGTCGACCTCGGCGACCGCGATCCGCACGCGAAGTACGAGTACCGCATCCACCTGGTCCCCGCGGTCAGCGCATGAGAGGGAGGCGAGCATGACGAACGAGGACGACATCCTGGAGATCGCGGCGGAGCACGCCGACCTGGATCTGGTCGAGCGCGCCTTCTCGCTCTCCGAGCCGGAACCGGAGCAGCGTCCGGCCCCGCGGCGCGCGATCAGTGCGGCCGAGATCGCCGAGACGCTCGGCCTGCCGCTGCCGACCGCGCAGCAGCAGGCCGTGATCGAGGCGCCGCTGCGCCCGGCGATCGTCGTCGCGGGCGCCGGCAGCGGCAAGACCGAGACGATGGCGAACCGTGTGGTCTGGCTGCTCGCCAACGGGCACGTCCGGGTCCCCGAGATCCTCGGCCTCACCTTCACGCGCAAAGCGGCGGGCGAGCTGGCCGCCCGGATCAGGAAGCGCATCGAGCAGCTGGTCGCCTCCGGGCTCACCGACGTGGAGTTCGACCCGTTCGAGGCGCCCGAGGTGGCGACCTACAACTCGTTCGCGAACGCGATCTTCCGCGAGAACGCGCTGCTGATCGGGCGCGAGCCGGAGTCGGCGGTGCTGAGCGAGGCGTCGGCCTGGCAGCTGGCGCGGCGGATCGTCGTCGCCTCCACCGACGAGCGGCTCGTGGACCTCGACCGCAACGTGGACAGCGTCACGAGCGCCGTGCTGGGCCTCAGCCGTGCGCTCAGCGAGAACGTGGCGGAGGCCGCCGACGTCGCCAGGATGGTCGAGTCCTTCTCGCGGATCGTGGAGCTGCCGTTCGGCAAGGCGGGCAAGAAGGAGCCGTACGCGTCGGTGCTGCGTGCGGTCGAGGCGGTCGGTTCGCTGCCGCCGCTGCTGGAGCTCGCGCAGGAGTTCGCCGAGGAGAAGCGCCGCCGCGGCTTCGTCGAGTACTCGGACCAGGTGGCGCTCGCGCTCGCGGTCTGCGAGCGGCTGCCCGCTGTGGTGGCGGACTACCGGCGGCGGTACCGGGTCGTCCTGCTCGACGAGTACCAGGACACCTCGGTGGTCCAGACCCGGCTGCTCGCGACGCTGTTCTCCGGCGAGGCCGTGATGGCGGTCGGCGACCCGCACCAGTCCATCTACGGCTGGCGCGGCGCGAGCGCCGCGAACCTCGGCCGGTTCGCGACAGACTTCACGGGCGTCCCGCGCGGGGCCGATGAGTACGCCCTGTCCACCAGCTGGCGGAACCCGACCCGCGTGCTGGACGCCGCGAACACGCTCGTCGCGCCGCTGTCCGCCGGATCGCCCGTGCACGTCGAGTTGCTGCAGCCGCGTCCCGGCGCGGCGACCGGCGAGCTGCGCGCGGTGTTCGAGCAGACGGTGGCCGACGAGGCCGAGTCCGTCGCGGCGTGGCTCGGCGAACGGCTCGCCCGGCGGGATGCGGACGGGTCGCCGCCGTCCGCGGCGATGCTCTGCCGGTCGCTGAAGAAGATCGACGTGTTCACGGCGGCGCTCGCGCGGCGCGGCATCCCGTACCACGTGCTCGGCCTCGGCGGACTGCTGGAGCAGCCGGTGATCGCCGACCTGGTGAGCGCGCTCCGGGTGATGCACGACCCGACGGCGGGCTCCGAGCTGATCAGGCTGCTGACCGGCGCCCGCTGGCGGGTCGGTCCGAAGGACATCGCGGCCCTGCGGCGGATCGCGTCCTGGCTCGCGGGGCGCGACCACCGCTTCCAGGAGCTCGATCCCGCCGTGCGCGACCGGCTGCGACGCTCGGTGGCGGGGGAGGAGTCCGCGTCCATCGTCGACGCGCTCGACTTCGTCGTCGAGGCGCCGGACGGGCACAGCCAGCTCGCGGCGTTCAGCGAGGAGGGACTGCGCAGGATGCGCGAGGCCGGCGGCCAGCTCGACCGGCTGCGCTCGCGCGTCGGCCTCGACCTGCTCGACCTCGTCACGCTCGTCCAGCAGGAGCTCCGGCTCGACATCGAGGTCGCCGCGAACGAGACCGCGCAGCTCGGGCAGGCCAGCCTGGACGCCTTCGCCGAGCAGGTGGCGTCCTACCTGGCCAGCGACGACCGCGCGACGCTCGGCTCCTTCCTCGCCTGGCTCGCCGAGGCGGAGCAGCGCGACAATCTCGCCCCGCGCAGCGAGGACGCGGAGCCCGGCACCGTGCAGATCCTCACCATCCACGGCGCGAAGGGCCTGGAGTGGGACGTCGTCGCGGTGCCGAGGATGGTGGACGGCGAGCTGCCGGGGCCGCCGCAGAGCCGCAAGGGCTGGCTGGCGTTCGGCCAGCTGCCGAACGAGTTCCGCGGCGACTCGGCGGAGCTGCCGGTGCTGGCGTGGCGGACCGCCGCCGACCAGCGGGAGCTCGACGCCGCCATCGCCGAGTTCGAGGCGGAGAACCTGGCGCGGCACCTGGACGAGCAGCGGCGCCTCATCTACGTGGCGGTGACCCGCGCGCGGGACAGCCTGCTGCTGGCCGGCTCGTACTGGTCGACCCAGACCCGGCCGCGCGGGCCGGGGGCGTACCTGCTCGAACTGCAGGCGGCGGGACTGCTCCCGGAGGACGCGTTCCCGCCGTGCGACGAGCCGGACGAGAATCCGCTCGCGCCCGCCTCCCAGCGGGTGACCTGGCCGCTCGACCCGCTCGGCGGGCGGCGGGACCGGGTGCTGGCGGCGGCAGAGGCGGTCCGCGCCGCGCGCGAGCGGGGGACAGGCAGCGGAGGCGTGTACGCGCGCGACCTCGACCTCCTGCTCGCCGAGCGCGCCCGCCGCGCCGCGGAGGCCGGTCTGGTCGCCCTGCCCGCGCGCATCCCCGCGTCCCGGTTCAAGGACTTCGTGAGCGACCCGGCCGCCGTCGCCGCCCAGCTGCGCCGGCCGATGCCCGAGCGCCCGTACCGGCAGACGCGACTCGGCACGCTGTTCCACCGCTGGGTGGAGGAGCGCTACGGAACGCCGGCCGGCGCCGCCGACGTGCTGGACGCGCACGGCGCGGAGCTCGACGACCCGGCGGGCGAGCTGCTGGAGGCGGACCGTCTCGCCGAGCTGCAGGCGACCTTCGCCGCGAGCGAGTGGGCGAATCGCGCGCCGGAGGACGTCGAGCTGGAGATCCACGTGACGCTCGCCGGGCAGGTCGTCGTCTGCAAGCTGGACGCCGTCTACCGGGTGGACGACGGCGTGCACGATCACCAGATCGTGGACTGGAAGACCGGCAAGGCGCCGCGCGACGCGGAGGACCTGGAGCGCAAGCAGCTGCAGCTCGCGCTCTACCGGCTGGCGTACGCGAAGCACACCGGGATCGACCCGGAGCGGATCGACGCCGTGTTCTACTTCGTCGCCGACGACGTCGTGGTCCGCCCCGAGCGCCTCTACACCGAGTCCGAGCTCGTCGCCCTCTGGTCCACCGTCACCCGCCCCTGACCTCCAGCCGCCGAGCACAGGAAAAACGTCGCCTCTCGCGTCGAAGGGCGACGTTTTTCCTGTGCTCGGCGGCCGGGGAGTTGGGTGGGACCGGGTGCGGTCAGGCGGTGGCGGAGTCGTCGGAGACGGGGCGCATGCCGGCGGGGCGGCCGGCGGAGCGGTCGCCGGGGGTGCGGTCGAGCATCGCCTCGACGTCGTCGATCGCGAGGATCGGGCCGGTGGCGGTCGAGAGCGGGTTCACCGCGTTGCTGTGCACGCGATCCACGAGCCCGTCGAGCATCTGCACCGCGTCGTCCACGATGTGCTGGTCGCGCACCTCGCGGCCGTGCAGCAGCCAGCGCGCCACCTCCAGCTCCGCGTAGAGCATCGCGCGCTGCGTGAACTGCCGGTCGGTCGCCACCTGGCGGGTGGACGCGTACGCGCCGAGCGCACCGTCCGCTGCCTCGGGATTCATCGCCAGCAGCCAGTGCAGGTCGCGCGCGGGGTCGCCGACGCGCAGGGCGGACCAGCCGAGGACGCCGGTGACCGTCTCGTCCTCGACGAGGAACGAGTCGGCGGTCAGCGCGCCGTTGATCACCGTCGGCTGGAACTGCCAGATCGAGTGGTCGGCCACCGCGTCCCGCCAGCGATCGCGCAGCGCGACCGGCAGCAGTCCCGTCGACGCCGCCGACTCGATAAGGGCCGTGGTCGAGTTCAGGCATTCCGCGGCCGAGAGCACGGGAAGGCCGGCCTCCCCGACGAAGCTCGTCGGCAGTGCATGGATGGCCGCGATCGCGTGACCGATGGAGCCGGCGAGCCCGTCGCCCGGCGGCACGTCCTCGACCGCGATGTGCTCGCCGGGGAGGAAGTCGTAGACGATCGCGCGGGTGCCGCCGACCGGCGCCTGGCCCAGGTACTGCGGAACGTCGAACGGCAGCCGGCTGCGGATCCCGGTGGTCAGCGCGCGCAGGGCGACCAGGTCCGAACTCTGCTCGGTCTCCGCCGCCTGGGACACCGGGACGCGGACGATGACCGTCCTGCCGTCCCGCGTGGAGAGCAGCGCGGAGTCGTACTCGCCTGCCCCCGCCGCGGTGTGCGCGCGGGCGCCGGAGACCACGAGGTCGGGCACGGCCGAGGCGGCCAGCGCGGCTAGAGTGAGAGGGGATCTGGCCATGTCCCCTAGGCTAAACGGCCTTCCGCGCGCGGGCTGGTCCGCCACGCCTTGAAAGGATCTCCATGTCGTCCGCTCCGACCTCAGCTCTGCCGCTCGCGGCCCTCCCGCTGTCGCGCCACGCCGTCGACCGGGACCACGCCGCGCGCTCCCGGCCGGCGCTGTTCGACGAGCTCTGGGAGGAGGAGGGCACCCGCGTCCTCGCGCTCTGGAAGGGACGGGCGCTGCTGACGCCGGAGAGCGTGGAAGCGGCGACGCCCGCGAGCGACGGCTGGAGCGCACCGGACGCCGGCCCCGCCGCCCTGGACCTGCTGCCGGTCGAGCGCGTCACCGCCGCGCTGATCCGGGTGTACCTCGGCCGCACCCTGGTGGACGCGCCGGGCGAGCCCGCAGGTACGGCCGTCGTTTTGGAGGTGCTGACCGACGCCGCGGCGCAGGAGCTGGAGCCGGACGAGTCGCGCTGGGGCACCCTCCGCACCGTCGCGACGGCGCTGAGCGACCGCGACGCCGGGCTGTTCACGGAGGCGCTCGCGATCGCGAACTGGCACGCGTCGCACACGCACTGCCCGCGCTGCGGGACGCCGACGGTCGTCGAGCAGGCCGGCTGGGTGCGGCGCTGCTTCGAGGACGGCTCCGAGGTCTTCCCGCGCACCGACCCCGCGGTGATCGTGACGGTCCTGGACGCGGACGACCGGCTGCTGCTCGGCTCCAACGCGATGTGGGAGCACTCGCGCTACTCGCTGCTCGCCGGGTTCGTGGAGCCGGGGGAGTCGTTCGAGTCGGCCGTGGAGCGCGAGATCTTCGAGGAGGCGGGCATCCGCGTCGTCGACGCCAGGTACAAGGGCTCGCAGCCCTGGCCGTTCCCCGCCTCGGTGATGGTCGGGATGACCGCCAGGCTCGCCGACGACCAGGCGCCGGCCGCGCTCGACCCGGACGGCGAGGAGATCCTCGACCTGCGCTGGTTCAGCCGCGACGAGCTGTGGGACGCGCGCGAGCAGATCATCCTGCCCGGCCGCTCGTCCATCGCGCGCGCCCTGATCGAAGACTGGTACGGCGGGCCGCTCGACGAGCCGCCGGCGGCCGCGTGACGCCGCAGGACCTGCTCGCCGGCCTCGACGCGCAACAGCGGGTGGCCGCCGAGGCGCTGTTCGGCCCGGTCTGCATCCTGGCGGGAGCGGGGACGGGCAAGACCAGGGCGATCACGCACCGCATCGCCTACGGCGTCGCCACCGGGGCGTTCACGCCGAACCGGGTGATGGCGCTGACGTTCACGAACCGGGCCGCCGCCGAGCTGCGCGGCCGGCTCCGCCAGCTGGGCGCCGGCGGGGTGTCCGCGCGGACCTTCCACGCCGCGGCGCTCGCCCAGCTGAACTATTTCTGGCCGCAGGTCGTGGGCGGCCAGCTGCCGAGCGTCCTCGACGGCAAAGGGCGCATCCTCGGCCACGCTGCCGAGAAGCTCGGTGTGCGCGTCGATACCGCGGCGCTGCGCGATGTCGCGGCCGAGATCGAGTGGCGCAAGGTGTCCGGCCTGAGCATCGACGAGTACGCGGCGCTGGCGGAGAGCCGCCCGCTGCCCGGCACGCTCAGGGCGGAGCAGGTGGTCGACATCCAGCGCAGCTACGAGGAGCTGAAGGACGAGCGCAAGCAGATCGACTTCGAGGATGTGCTGCTCGTGTGCGCGGGGATGATCGAGACCGAGCCCTCCGTCGCCCTGCAGGTGCGCGAGCAGTACCGCTTCTTCGTCGTCGACGAGTACCAGGACGTCTCGCCGCTGCAGCACCAGCTGCTGCAGCTGTGGCTCGGCACCCGCAGCGACCTGTGCGTCGTCGGCGACGCCAGCCAGACCATCTACTCCTTCGCCGGCGCCCGCAGCGACTACCTGCTCGACTTCGAGCGCGAGCACCGCAGCGCGACCGTCGTCCGGCTGGAGCAGAACTACCGGTCGACGCCGGCCGTGATCGAGACCGCGAACCGGCTGATGCGCGGCCGGCCGGGCGCCCTGACGCTGCACGCCGTCGCGACGCCCCGCCCGGGCGACGAGGTGCCGGAGGCGGAGGCGTTCGAGGACGACCGCGCGGAGGCGCGCGCCGTTGCGGAGCGGATCGCGGCGGAGATCGCCGGCGGCACCCGGCCGGAGAGCATCGCGGTGCTGTACCGCGTGAACGTGCAGGCCGCGGCGCTGGAGCAGGCGCTCGGCGACCGGGGGATCAGCTACACCGTCCGCGGGTCCAAGCGGTTCTTCGATCTGCCGGAGGTGCGCCAGGCGATCATGACCCTGCGCGCGGCCAGCGTCGCCGCGACGGACGAACCGCTCTTCAAGTCGGTCAGCGACGTGCTGCGGACACTCGGCTGGGCGGTCCAGCCGCCGGAGGGCCGCGGGTCGGTGCGGGCGCGCTGGGAGTCGCTGAACGCGATCATGGGGCTCGTGGACGAGATGCCGGAGGGCGCCACCTTCCGGCAGTTCACCGACGAGCTGCTGGCACGGCAGGCCGGCCAGCACGAGCCGACGCTGTCCGCGGTCACGCTCGCGACCCTGCACGCCGCGAAGGGCCTGGAGTGGGACTCCGTGCACCTGATCGGGCTCAGCGAGGGCCTCGTCCCGATCAGCTACGCGACCGGGTTCGAGCAGATCGACGAGGAGCGCCGGCTGCTCTACGTCGGCATCACGCGCGCGCGCAAGCGGCTGCGGCTCAGCTGGTCCCGGCGCGGCAACCAGCCGGGACGCCCGTCCGCCCGGCAGCCGTCCCGGTTCCTGGCCGAGCTGGCACCGGTGGCCAGGGCGGCGCGGCAGGGCTGAGGCACCCGCACTCGGGATGCGGCGTCCGCGTCTCCTCCGACCAGCGCAGCGTGCGGCGGTCGAAGCGCAGAGCGGTGCCGACCGGGAGGGCGTCGCCTGCCAGGTGCGCGAGCACCGCTCCCGCCGCGACGGAGCCGACCGCGCCGCAGATCAGCTCGGTCTCCCCGGGCGCCGGACGCACGTGCAGCTGCGCGGCGATCGCCGGCCACGCCGGGTCGCGGTCTCGGCGGTGCAGGTCGGCGCAGCGCAGGCACGGGCCGCTGCCCGGCGTCACGAACGGACCGACGCCGACGGCCAGGTCGCCGAAGACCACGGGCAGGTGCGGCACGTCCCTGCGCAGCCAGCGCTGGTGCCGCCGCGGCGCGATCGCGTAGGCGCCGACCAGGACGGCCGCGTCCGCCCGGTCGACGGCGACGTCGTCGCCGGCGGGACCCGCGTGCACGTCGACGCCGGCCTCCCGGAGCAGCGCGAGGATGCGCGCGGCGGTCGGTCCAGCGCCGTCGAGCACGACCCGTCCGGATCCCGCTTCGTCGCGGCGGCCCGGGGGCACGAGCACGGGCGCGAGCCGGTCCAGCAGCGCGTCGGCGGCGCCGGCCGGCGCCCCGGCCGCGCGCGCGATGGTGCGCAACGTGCCCCTCCCGACGCCGCGGCTCAGCGCGTCGATCATCCGCTGCTCGGCCACGGACGGGTCGTCGAGCACGAGCGCGGGGGACTCCACCCCGAACTGCAGCGCGCGCGGCGACCGCCACACCGGCGGCCGGGACGGATCGAGCAGGAACACCACGACAGCATCCTGCCGTGCCCGCCGCGACCGCACGCCGTTATCCACAGCCCAGCCGCGCGCCCCGCCTCCGGAGTCGTGAAGAACTCCGAGGCGATGGTGGCGGAGCGGCGCTCAGTCCTCGGTGGGGCGGTCGCGATCCTCGCGCAGCAGGTCCTCGATGGCCTGGTCCAGCTCGTCGCGCTCCGGTTCCTGGCCGGACGCGGCCGCGGTGAGCCGGGAGACGAGGGCGGAGGGGTCGTCGAGGTCGGCGGCCTGCGGCAGCAGGTCGGGATGCGACCACAGCCGGTCGCGCGCCTCCTGGCCGACCGCGTCGGTCACCGCCTGCCACATGGCCGCCGCCTCGCGGAGGCGCCGTGGCCGCAGCTCCAGACCGACGAGCGTCGCGAACGCCGACTCGGCGGGGCCGCCGGACGCGCGCCGCCTGCGCACGGTCTCGGCGA
The DNA here is from genome assembly GCF_051955155.1 of Leifsonia sp. NCBI lineage: Bacteria > Bacillati > Actinomycetota > Actinomycetes > Micrococcales > Microbacteriaceae > Leifsonia > Leifsonia sp. The sequence continues at coordinate 343 of NZ_JBQCGZ010000092.1, read as the reverse complement.
TCGCGTCCGCCTTCGGCAGCAGCCGCGTCGCGCCGGCCGTGACGACGTCCACCCAGCCCTCGACCAGCGCGAGCACCGTCTCCAAGCGCTCCAGCGCCTCCTGCTGCTCCTCGGTCTTCGGCGGGATGAGCGCGCCGGAGACCATCGCCTGGCGCAGCTCCTCCGGGTTCGACGGGTCGAAGCTCTCGGCCAGCGACTCCAGGCGGTCGGTGTCGATCGTGATCCCGCGCGCGAAGGCGGTGATCTGCGTGATCAACTGCAGCCGCAGCCACTTCGCGTGCCGGAACAGCCTGGCGTGGGGGCGCGCGCGCTCCGCCCGGGCCAGCCGCCCCCGGTGCGTGGG
>NZ_JBQCGZ010000091.1:0-19442 GCF_051955155.1 Leifsonia sp. | reverse complement strand
GTCGGCCCGCAGCTCGGCCTCACCATGCCGGGCATCACCGTCGTCTGCGGCGACTCGCACACCTCCACGCACGGCGCCTTCGGCGCGATGGCGTTCGGCATCGGCACCAGCGAGGTGGAGCACGTGCTCGCCACGCAGACGCTGCCGCTCAAGCCGTTCAAGACCATGGCGATCACGGTCGAGGGCGAGCTGCGGCCCGGCGTGACCGCGAAGGACATCATCCTCGCCGTCATCGCCAAGATCGGCACCGGCGGCGGCCAGGGCTACGTGCTCGAGTACCGCGGCAGCGCCATCCGCTCGCTCTCCATGGAGGGCCGGATGACGATCTGCAACATGTCGATCGAGGCCGGCGCCCGCGCCGGGATGGTCGCGCCGGACGAGACCACGTTCGCCTACCTGAAGGGCCGTCCGCACGCCCCGGCCGGAGCCGACTGGGACGAGGCCGTCGCCTACTGGAAGACGCTGCAGACCGACGACGACGCCGTGTTCGACGCCGAGGTGTACCTCGACGCGGACGAGATCGAGCCGTTCGTCACCTGGGGCACGAACCCCGGCCAGGGCGTATCGCTCAGCCAGGAGGTCCCCGACCCCGCCGCGATCGAGGAGCCGAACGCTCGCGCCGCGGCCGAGCGCGCCCTCGAGTACATGGACCTGACGCCGGGCACGCCCATGAAGAGCATCCCGGTGGACGCCGTCTTCATGGGGTCGTGCACCAACAGCCGCATCGAGGACCTGCGCGCGTTCGCGTCCATCATCAAGGGCCGCACGAAGGCCGACGGCGTCCGCGTCATGGTCGTCCCCGGCTCGGCGCGCGTGCGCATCGAGGCCGAGGCGGAGGGCATCGACAAGATCGTCGAGGAGTTCGGCGCAGAGTGGCGGTTCGCCGGCTGCTCGATGTGCCTGGGCATGAACCCCGACCAGCTCGCGCCGGGGGAGCGCTGCGCCTCCACCTCCAACCGCAACTTCGAGGGACGCCAGGGCAAGGGCGGCCGCACGCACCTGGTGTCGCCGCTGGTCGCGGCGGCCACCGCCATCCGCGGCACGCTGTCCAGCCCGTGGGACCTCGAGCACGACGACGCCGATACGCCGGCCGGAGAGAAGGTGGGCGCCTGATGGAGAAGTTCGAGACCGTCACCGGTGTCGCCGTCCCGTTCCGCCGGTCGAACGTCGACACCGACCAGATCATCCCCGCCGTCTTCCTCAAGCGCGTCACCAAGACGGGCTTCGACGACGCCCTCTTCCACGAGTGGCGCAAGGATCCGGAGTTCATCCTCAACCAGCCCGCCTACCAGGGCGCGACCGTGCTGGTCGCCGGCCCCGACTTCGGCACCGGCTCGTCGCGCGAGCACGCCGTCTGGGCGCTGCGCGACTACGGCTTCCGGGTGGTGCTGAGCCCGCGGTTCGCCGACATCTTCCGCGGCAACTCCGGCAAGCAGGGCCTGCTCGCCGGCGTCATCTCCGAGGAGGACGCCGAGCGGCTCTGGGCGGCCATCGAGGCCGAGCCGGGAATAACCGCGACGGTGGATCTGGTTTCCAAGACCGCGACCGTCGGTGAGGTCCAGGTGTCTTTCGACATCGACGACTACACTCGCTGGCGTTTGCTCGAAGGGTTGGACGACATCGCTCTGACCCTGCGCGACGAGGCGCGCATCTCCGAATACGAAAGCGGCCGCGCGAGCTGGCGGCCCAAGACCCTCCCGGTGAAACTTTGAACTCACTTCTTCAGGACGCTCAGGCGGCAGGAGCGCGCGTCGGCCTCAAGGGCGACCGCATCACGATCAACGGCGGCATCCCGCTGCGGGGCCGCATCGAGGTCCGCGGCGCCAAGAACTTCGTCACGAAGGCGATGGTCGCGGCCATCCTGGGCGAGGGCCCGAGCGTCCTGAGGAACGTTCCGGACATCTCCGACGTCCGCGTGGTGCGCGGGCTGCTCGAGGTGCACGGCGTCAAGGTCACCGACGGCGCGGAGGAGGGCGAGCTGCTGCTCGACCCGAGCGCCGTCGAGTCGGCGCACATGGCCGACATCGACGCGCACGCGGGCTCCAGCCGCATCCCGATCCTGTTCTGCGGGCCGCTGCTGCACCGTCTCGGCGAGGCGTTCATCCCCGACCTCGGCGGCTGCCGCATCGGCGACCGGCCGATCGACTACCACCTCGAGGTGCTGCGCAAGTTCGGCGCCGTCGTCGACAAGCTCCCCAGCGGCATCCGGATGACGGCCCCCAACGGCCTGCACGGCGCCAAGCTCGAGCTCCCGTACCCGAGCGTCGGCGCGACCGAGCAGGTGCTGCTCACCGCGGTCCGCGCCGAGGGCATCACCGAGCTCAAGGGCGCGGCGATCGAGCCCGAGATCATGGACCTCATCAACGTCCTGCAGAAGATGGGTGCGATCATCTCGGTCGACACCGACCGCGTGATCCGCATCGAGGGCGTCGACAAGCTGGTCGGCTACAGCCACACCGCGCTGTTCGACCGCAACGAGGCCGCCAGCTGGGCGGCCGCGGCACTGGCGACCGGCGGCGACATCTACGTCGGCGGCGCCCGCCAGCCCGAGATGCTCACCTTCCTCAACGTCTTCCGCAAGGTCGGCGGCGCGTTCGAGATCCACGACGACGGCATCCGCTTCTTCCACCCCGGCGGCGAGCTGAAGCCCGTCGTGATCGAGACCGACGTGCACCCCGGCTTCATGACCGACTGGCAGCAGCCGCTCGTGGTCGCGCTCGCGAAGGCGAACGGCGTGTCGATCGTGCACGAGACCGTGTACGAGCAGCGCTTCGGCTTCGTCGACGCTCTGATCGACATGGGCGCGAAGATCCAGGTGCACAAGGAGTGCCTCGGCGGTCACGACTGCCGGTTCGGCCAGCGCAACTTCAACCACTCGGCCGTCATCATGGGCCCGGTGGACCTGAAGGGCGCCGACGTGGAGATCCCGGACCTGCGCGGTGGCTTCAGCCATCTCATCGCCGCGCTGACGGCCGAGGGCCGCTCGACCGTGAGCAACGTCGGCATCATCTCTCGCGGCTACGAGAATTTCATCACCAAGCTGGAGCTGCTCGGCGCGGACTTCGTGCTCGAGGGCTGACTTCTCCACAACCCCGGGAAATCCCGCTGATTTCCACAGATCCCCCGTTGTCTCACCCGTGATACAGTCCGCTCATGGAGTCTGTAACAGTGCGAGAACTCAGGAATCATGGTGGAGACATTCTGGACCGGGTGGCGCGTGGCGAGCACCTGACGGTGACCCGTGACGGCGCGGCGGTGGCGGAGCTCTCGCCACTGCCGGCGCCCGCCACGACGCTGTCGGTGCTGATGGACCGGCGCTCCCGGCTCCCCGAGGTGGACCCGCGCGCGCTGCTCGCGGACATCGACGAGCTGGTGGACCAGTCGTGGTGACGGCCGGTCTGCTCGACACGTCGACGCTCATCCTGCTCGGCAGGGTGGCCGACCCGTCGACCCTGCCGGACATCCCGTCGATCAGTGCGGTGACGCTGGCCGAGCTGTCGGTGGGTCCGCTGGTGGCGTCGACGGACGCCGAGCGCGTCGCCCGCCAGGCGCACCTGCAGCTGGCGGAGTCCGACTTCGCGCCGATTCCGTTCGACGCGGCGGCGGCGCGCGCGTTCGCCGGCGTCGCCGCGTCGTTCCGCGCCGCGGGCCGCAAACCGTCCGCGCGCGCGTTCGACGCGCTGATCGCCGCGACGGCGATCTCGCGCGGGCTGCCGCTGCACACCTGCAATCCAGCGGACTTCCAGGACATCGCCGGGCTCGACGTCCGGCCGGTCCCGGTGGCGGGATGACGCGCCGTGGCGGCGCCGGTCTTCCCGTCCGGCGACCTGTCGTCACCCCGCTCCCGGCGACGGCCTGGATAATGGGATGGTGCCGCATCCCGAAGAGCCCGTGAACACGCCCGTGCCTCCAGAGCATCCAGAGCGCTCCGAGCGCTCGGAGCGCTCCGAGAAGAGCCGTCCCTCCATCTTCTGGGTGCTCGCGGCGATCCTCGTGCCGATCGGCAGCCTCCTCGCCCGGTTCCGGATCGTGGACGGCGAGAAGATGCCGAGGCACGGCGCCTACATCATCTCGCCCAACCACTACAGCGAGATCGACCCGGTGATGATGGGCATCGCGATCTGGAAGCTGGGTCGGCTGCCGCGATTCCTCGCGAAGGAGAGCCTGTTCCACGTGCCGGTGCTCGGCTGGTTCCTGCGCAAGTCGGGGCAGGTCCCCGTCGCGCGCGGCGGGTCGGCCCGGGGCTCCGCTCCGCTCGACGCTGCGCAGAAGATCGTGGAGGACGGCCGCGTCGTCGTCATCTACCCCGAGGGATCGCTCACGCGCGACCCCGACATGTGGCCGATGCGCGGTAAGACCGGCGCGGCACGGATGGCGCTCGAGCACGACATCCCCGTGATCCCGATGGCGCACTGGGGCACGCAGCAGGTGATGGCGCGCTACGCCAAGAAGATCAGCGTCTTCCCGCGCAAGACCATCACGGTCAAGGTGGGCGACCCGGTCGACCTGTCCGCGTTCCGCGGGCGCAACCTCGATGCGGCGACGCTGAACGAGGCGACGGCCGTGATCATGGACGCGATCACCGCGCTGCTGGAGGATCTGCGCGGGGAGAAGGCTCCGGAGGCCCGCTGGGACCCGAGCCAGCACAACCAGAAGGAGACCGGCCGCTTCGATGGCTAGAGCACAGGCCCGCAGACCAGCCCCCGCCCGCCGCATCGCCGTCCTCGGCGCCGGCAGCTGGGGGACCACCTTCGCCAAGATCCTCGCGGACGGCGGCTCCGATGTCGTGCTGTGGGCGCGCCGTCCCGAGCTCGCCCGCGAGATCAACGAGGTCAAGCGCAACAGCGACTACCTCGAGGGGATCAACCTGCCGCGCAACCTGCGCGCCACCTCCCGCCTCGGCGAGGCGATGCAGGGCGCGGAGCAGGTGTTCGTGTCCATCCCGAGCCAGACGCTGCGGTCGAACCTCGACGCGATGATCCCGTATCTCGGCCCGTCGACGATCGTCGTGAGCCTGATGAAGGGCGTCGAGAAGGGCACCGGCCTGCGGATGAGCGAGGTGATCGCGCAGGGACTGCCGATCGAGCAGGAGCGGATCGCCGTCGCCTCCGGGCCGAACCTGGCGCTCGAGATCGCGCGCGAGCAGCCGACGGCCGCCGTGGTCTCCTCGGTGAGCCTGGAGACCGCGCAGGCGGTCGCGATGTCCGCGACCAACCGCTACTTCCGCAGCTTCGTCAACACGGACGTGATCGGCACCGAGTTCGGCGGCGTCCTCAAGAACCTGATCGCCGTCGCCATCGGCATCGTCGACGGCGTCGGCTACGGCGAGAACACGAAGGCGTCGATCATCACGCGCGGACTCGTGGAGATGACCGACTTCGCCGTCGCCTACGGCGCGGAGCCGCAGACGCTCTCCGGGCTCGCGGGGCTCGGCGACCTGATCGCCACGTGCGAGTCGCCGCTCAGCCGCAACAACACCGCCGGGCGGCTGCTCGGCCAGGGCTACGGCTTCCACGACGTCGTGAAGCAGATGAACCAGACGGCGGAGGGGCTCGCCTCGGTGGCGCCCATCCTGAGCCTGGCCGAGGCGCGCGGGGTGGAGATGCCCATCGTGCGCCAGGTCAGCCAGGTGCTCGCCGGAACGCTGCAACCCAAGGACATCGCCCCGCACCTCACGACGGAGGACGATGAGCCGCAAGGCGAAAGGACAACGGATGACGGAAAAGGTCGCGGTCGCACTTCTGTTTGGGGGTCGCTCAAGCGAGCATTCGATCAGCTGCGCGACGGCGGCGGGGGTGCTCGCGGCGATCGACCGTGAGAAGTACGACGTCATCCCCGTCGGCATCACCGCCGATGGCGCCTTCACGCTGCAGCCGGACGACGCCGAGCGCTTCGCGCTGAACGCCGACGCGATGCCGAGGGTCGAGGACAACGGCACGCGCGTGCGCTGGCCGGAGGTCGCCGGCTCGCGGACGCTGACCGTGACCCGGCAGGACGGCTCCACCGAGGCGATCGGCGACGTGGACATCGTGTTCCCGATCCTGCACGGCCCGTGGGGCGAGGACGGCACGATCCAGGGGATGCTCGAGCTCGTCGGCCTGCCGTACGTCGGCAGCGGCGTTCTGGCGAGCGCGCTCGGGATGGACAAGCATTTCACCAAGACCGTTCTCCGCCAGGCGGGCATCCCGGTCGCGCCGTGGGTCACGGTGTCCGAGGTCGAGTGGCGTGCGGCTCCGGACGACGTCCGCTCTGCTGCCGGGCAGCTCGGACTGCCCGCGTTCGTGAAGCCCGCACGGGCCGGGTCGAGCGTCGGCGTCAGCAAAGTGAAGGACTGGACCGAGCTGGACGCCGCCATCGAGACCGCGTTCGCGGAGGACGACCGCATCCTCATCGAGTCGAGCGTCGCCGGCCGTGAGGTGGAGATCGCCGTGCTCGGCGGCCGCCCCGGCGAGCCGGCGCGCGCGTCGGTCGCGGGGGAGATCGTGGTCTCCGGTCGCGACTTCTACGACTTCGCGGCGAAGTACCTGGACGCGCCCGGCATCGACCTGGTCTGCCCCGCGAACCTGACCGAGGCCGAGCTCGCCCGGATGCGCGACCTCGGGGTGCGCGCCTTCGACGCCATCGGCGCGGAGGGGCTCTCGCGCGTCGACTTCTTCCTCACGGAGGACGGCTTCGTCGTCAACGAGATCAACACGATGCCGGGCTTCACGCCGATCTCGATGTTCCCGCGCTGCTGGCAGGAATCCGGCCTGAGCTACCCCGACCTCATCGACGAACTCATCCAGGTCGCCCTCGCCCGCGCCTGACCGCGCCTGTCCCCGTCCGGTACGCCTGCTCCCTGCGCGAGCACGCTCAGACGTACCGGGCGGGGTCGGTCATCGGGACGGGGTGGGCGACGGGGTGTCGGACGGTGTGGGCGTCGCGGTGGGGGTGAGGCTGGTGTCGAGCGTGGAGAGGCACTTCTGCGTCTGCTTGACCGTCGCGATCGCCGACGCGAACTCGGGCAGCACCGCCGCGTCCGACGCGCCGGAGACGTGGTCGATGATCACCTCGGTGGCCGGCGTGCGCCCGAAGGTCTGGTAGACCACCTGCTTGGCGGCCGGGTCCGACATCAGCACCCAATCGATCCCGTTGACGCTCACGCACGGCTTCGTCGTCGGCCCGAGCGGGGGGACGCCGCAGCGCAGCAGCACGGCGGCGGGGTCGCCCCACGCCCCGGTCGCCTGCGCGTCCGTCTCGCGCTGCGCCTTGCCGGCGACCGAGTCCGGCAGCCGGACGCTGATCTGCGCGCAGCCCGGGTCGTTCGCGTCCGCGGCCGCGTCGAGGGACACGGTCGGGGCGCATCCGGTCAACGCGAGAGCGGCGGCGGCGAGGACGGTTGCGGAGAGCGCGCTGAGGGCGGTGCGGCGAGGAGACATCCGTTTCAGGCTACCGTTTTGGAACATGGGACGGACTGAGAGCGCCGGCGGCGCGACCATCGGCGAGGCGACCGAGCGGGAGGCGCTGCGGCGCATCTTCCCGCTGCTGCCGCCGGCGGAGGCGACCATCGTCGGACCGGGCGACGACGCGGCGGTGCTCGCGGCACCGGACGGGCGGTACGTCGTGACGACGGACATGATGGTGCACGGCCCCGACTTCCGCCTCGCCTGGTCCTCGCCCGAGGACCTGGGCTGGAAGGCCGCGGCGACCAACCTCTCCGACGTCGCCGCGATGGGCGCGGTGCCGACCGCCCTCGTGGTCGCCATCGCCGCGCCCGCTGACTTCCCGGTCGCCGGCCTGGAGCAGATCGCGGACGGGTTCCGGACCGCGTGCGCGGCGCTCGCGCCGGGCTGCGGCGTGGTCGGCGGCGACCTGTCGGTCTCCGAGACGCTCACCGTCGCGGTGACGGCGTTCGGCGACCTGCAGGGCCGGGCGCCCGTACTGCGCAGCGGCGCGCGGCCGGGGGATGTGCTCGCCGTCTCGGGTGCCCTCGGTGCGGCGGCCGCCGGGCTCCGGCTGCTGTTCACGGAGGCGGTGGATGCGGACGGGCACCCCGACGCCGAGCGCTTCGCGCGGGTGGCGGCGGCCCATCCCGAACTCGTCGGCGCGCAGCTGCGGCCGCGTCCTCCCGTGGCCGACGGACCGCTGGCGGCCGCGGCGGGCGCCACCGCGATGCTCGACCTGAGCGACGGCCTGGCGCTGGACGCGCGCCGGATGGCCGAGGCGAGCGGTGTCGCCGTCGACATCGATGCGGACGCGCTCGGCGACGACCCGCGCACCGCGCTGACCGGGGGAGAGGACCACGGCCTCCTCGCCGCATTCCCGCCGGATGCAGCCCTGCCGGGGGGCTTCCGGCGCATCGGCGCGATCCGGGACGGGGAGGGCCTGCTGGTCGCCGGCCGCCCGTTCGACGAGCGCGGCGGCTGGGACCCCTACCTCGAATGGGACGGCCGCACCGGCTGACCGCCCCGCCGCCCGCGCGGAGCGCTGAGCGCGGGGCGCGGAGCTCAGGCGGGGACGGCGTAGTGGACGGCGGTCTCGCCGTAGGCCTTCGTCCGGAGCAGTTCGAGGCCCGGCGGCAGCGTCGGCTCGCCGTCGCGCGTGCTGCGTTCGATGCACACCGTCGCGTCCTCCGCCAGCAGCGGGACGAGCGCCTGAAGCGCCGCGAGCAGTTCGGCGTCGCCGAGGTCGTACGGCGGGTCGAGGAAGACCAGGTCGAACGGTCCCGTCGCCGTCGCGAGCGCCAACTGGACCGACGAGGCGCGCACGTCGACGTGCGGTCGCGCGCCGGAGCGGGCGGCGCGCGTGACGGCGTCCGCGTTCCGCCGGCAGATCGCGGCCGCCGCCGCGTTCTTCTCCACGAGCGTGACCGACGCGGCTCCGCGGCTGGCCGCCTCCAGGCCGAGCGCCCCGGATCCCGCGTACAGGTCGAGCACGCGCGCCGCGTGCACGGCGTCCCGCGCCTCGAGGGCCGAGAAGATCGCCTCGCGCACGCGGTCGCTCGTCGGCCGCGTGCCGCTCTTCGGGACCTGGAGGGCGAGCGAACCGGCGAATCCGGAGACGATGCGGGTCATGACGCATCCGAGCCTATAGCGGTCGCGGCCCGGCTTCTCGCAAGATAGAGGGATGGACGAACGCCTCGAACAGGCGGAACTCGACGCCCTGTGGCGGTTTGACGACCCGTACGTCTCCGCCGAAAGACTGGCGATCGCCGCTGCCCAGCCCGACCGCTCGGAGCTCGTACGCGCCGAGTTGGAGACCCAGCGCGCCCGGGCGCTCGGCCTGCAGGGCCGATTCGCCGAGGCGGATGCACTGCTGGAGTCCCTGGAGCCGGCGATCGGCACGCTGGCCGTTCGCATCCTGCTGGAGCGCGGCCGGCTCCGGAACACGGAGGGCGAGTCCGATGCGGCGATCGAGTTGCTGGAGGAGGCGCTGCAGGCGGCCAGGCGCGAGGGTGAGACGTACCTCGCCGTCGACGCCGCGCACATGCTCGCGATCGCCGACCGGGCGCGCGCGGAGCAGTGGACGGACGAGGCGCTGGCCGACCTGGCGGACACCGACGACCCGCGCACGCTGCGCTGGGGGATCGCGCTGCACAACAACCGCGGCTGGGCGCGCTTCGAGGCGCGCGACCTCACGGGTGCGCTCGCCTCGTTCGAGGACGCCCTGCGCGCCGCGGAGGCCTACGGCACCGTCGACCAGCAGTTCGTCGCGCGCTGGTCGCTCGCCCGCTGCCTGCGCGAGCTCGGCCGCACCGGGGATGCCGTCGCCATCCAGCGCAGGCTGGCGGCCGAGCGCCCGGACGACCCCGATGTCGCCGCGGAACTCGACGCGCTGACGGGGGCGACGCCTACGATCGAACCATGACCTCTGCCACCGCCCCGGCCGTCGAGGGTGCCGTGACCCTCGACTCGAAGCTCAGCGGGGTGCTCGGCGGTCGCACGGCCTCCGCGTTCGAGAAGGCGTTCGGGATGCGCACCGTCTCCGACCTGCTCAGCCACTACCCGCGCCGCTACGCCAAGCGCGGCGAGCTGACCGCCCTCGCGAATCTGCCGCTGGACGAGAACGTCACGATCATCGCCGAGGTGCTCCGGGTGCAGGAGCGGCCGATGCGGGCGCGGCGCGGGTCCATCCTCGAGGTGAAGATCTCCGACGGCGAGGGGATCCTCACCCTCACGTTCTTCAACCAGGCCTGGCGGTCGCGGGATCTGGTGCCCGGCGTCCGCGGCATCTTCGCCGGCAAGGTGTCCGCGTACCGCGGTGCGCTCCAGCTCGCCCACCCGGACTACGAGCTGTTCGAGCCGGACTCGCCGGACGCGGTGCTGCCCGGCGGCGCCGCGGCGAAGGAGTGGGCGCAGACGCCCATCCCGATCTACCCGGCGACCAGCACTGTCGCCAGCTGGCAGGTGCAGAAGGCGGTCGGCCTCGCGCTGGATGCGCTCGGACCGACGCCGGACCCGGTGCCGGCAGCGGTCTCCACCGAGCGCGGTCTGCTGCCGTTCCGGGACGCGCTGGAGGGCATCCACCGGCCGCAGAAGGACGCGCAGTGGCAACGGGCGAGGGACGCGCTGCGCTTCCAGGAGGCGTTCGTCCTGCAGACGGCGCTGCTGCAGCAGCGCGCGGCGTCCCGCGAGTCCGCCGCGACGCCGCGCCGCGCAGCGCCGGACGGGCTGCTGGCCCGGTTCGACGCCGCGCTGCCGTTCGAGCTGACCGGCGACCAGGTCGTGGTGGGCCGCGAGATCAGCAGCGACCTCGACTCGGAGGCGGCGATGCACCGGCTGGTGCAGGGCGAGGTGGGCTCCGGCAAGACCCTGGTGGCGCTCCGGGCGATGCTGGCGGTCGCCGACTCCGGCGGCCAGTCCGCGCTGCTCGCACCGACCGAGGTGCTCGCGGCCCAGCACCTGCGCTCCATCGCCGCGATGCTCGGCCCCGACCTTTCCGCCCAGCTGATGCCGACCCTGCTGACCGGCCAGCTCTCGGCGGCGGAGCGCAAGCGCGCTCTGCTGCGGACGGTCTCCGGCCAGGCGCGGATCGTCGTCGGGACGCACGCGCTGCTCGGCGACGCCGTCACGTTCTTCGACCTGGGGCTCGTCGTCGTGGACGAGCAGCACCGCTTCGGCGTCGAGCAGCGCGAGGCGCTGCGGGCGAAGGGCGGAACGCCGCCGCACGTCCTGGTGCTGACCGCGACGCCCATCCCGCGCACGGTCGCGATGACGGTCTTCGGCGACCTGGACGTCTCGACGATCGCGCAGCTGCCCGCCGGCAGGCAGGGCATCGAGAGCTTCGTCGTCCCACTCGCCGACCGGCCGGGCTGGGAGCGCCGGATCTGGGAGCGCGCGTCCGAGGAGATCGCCAAGGGCAGGCAGGTCTTCGTGGTCTGCCCCGCGATCGCGGGCAAGGAGGCGGAGGACGACGCCGAGGAGCCGGCCCCCGACGCCGACGCCGATCCGTCGGCGCCGGCGCGCCCGGTGGCGAGTGTGGAGTCGGTGGCCGCCCAGGTGCGCGCGGATCCGCTGTTCGCCTCCGCACGGATCGGCGTTCTGCACGGCAAGCTGCCCTCGGACGCGAAGGACGAGGTGATGCGGGCGTTCGCGGCCGGCGACATCGACCTGCTCATCGCGACCACCGTGATCGAGGTCGGCGTGAACGTCCCGAACGCGTCGGCGATGGTCGTGATGGACGCGGACCGGTTCGGCGTCTCGCAGCTCCACCAGCTGCGCGGCCGGGTCGGCCGCGGCGACATCCCCGGCCTGTGCCTGCTGGTGACCGCGGCGGAGCAGGGCAGCCTGGCGCGCGAGCGCGTCGAGGCGGTCGCGGCGACGTTGGACGGCTTCGAACTGGCGAACGTGGACCTGGAGCTGCGCCGCGAGGGCGACGTCCTCGGCAGCAGGCAGTCCGGCGGCCGCTCGTCGCTGCGGCTGCTGCGCGTCGTCAGCGACGGCGAGCTGATCGCCGAGGCGCGCATCGCCGCGGAGGAGACCCTCGCCTCCGATGGCGGCCTCGCCGCGCATCCCGCCCTCGCCGCCGCCCTGGCCCGCCGCCTCGACGAGACCGAGCGCGCCTTCCTCGGCCGCAGCTGACCCCGCCCGCCGCCCCCCGCCTGCCGCCCCCCCGCCGTCCGTTCCGGAGTTCTTCACGCAACACGCCGCGCGGAGGCGGGAACAACTCCGGAAGCGATGGCAGCGCCAAACGATTCCGGAATTGTGCACGCAACACGCCGCCCGGAGCTGTGAATTACTCAGGACGTGATCGGTGATAGGCGCGGCGGACGGTGAGGACAGCGCGCGGGATCGGCGGGCGGAGGTCGTCCGCGGTGAGGAAGACGACGTCCCATCCGGCCGCTCTCAGCCGCTCGCGGCGGTCGATGTCCTCCCGGTAGACGGCCGTGTCGGTGCGATGGTGGTCGCCCAGGTACTCGATCGCGAGTCGGCGCTCCGGATAAGCCAGGTCCACCATCGCGATGCGCATGCCCCGGTCGTACACGTGATGGTTGAGGGCAGGCTCCGGAAGACCTGCGCCGACCAGTTCGAGCCGCAGCCGGGTTTCCTGCAGCGAGAGCGACCCGTACCGTACGGAGTCGAGCGCCTGCCTCAGGAGGCGGATGCCCGGCCGACGGCCGTGGTGCCGCACCGCTCGCTCGAGATCGTCGCGTGTCCACGGACTTGCGACATGAGAGTGCGGCTCGTCGCCGGTGATCAGCCAGTCGCCGATGACGATGAGGTCGACGAGAGGCAGGTCAGCGGACAGTTGCGCCCAGGCATCCTCTGCCGCGACGACGCGTAGTCCATCGACGACCACGACACGATGGCCCGCGGCCCGCAGCTCGTGGCCGATGACGCCACGCATCTGCGGGGGTTTTCCGGGTGCGAACGCTGCGACGTGGATGTCGTCCGGCAGCACCGACGACCGGAGCGGGAAGCCGTGCAGCACGGCGGCGGAGTGATGGCTGAACACGTCGCCTGGACGGTCCCGCGCGTGATAGGCGATGCAGCGAGCGCGGTGATCGTCGAGCTCCGCCCCGATCGTCCGCACCCCGCGGAACGGCCGCTGCACGCCTGCGCCGTAGAGGCGGCGCCGCGTCCACCCCGCGGCGTACGCGTCGCCGACCGTGAACCCGGTTCGCTCCACCAGCCCGGTCATCGCATCCCCCCGATCGCTCCCGAACACTCTCGTCCCTTCTCGCCCGCCCTCCGCGTTATCCACATCCCCGTCATCCATTCCGGAGTTCTTCACGCAACACCCCGCAGCAGAGCGTGAAGCATTCCGGGACAGACGGCGGCGGAACCCGCGCCGCGCGCGACGCGAGATAACGGATTCACAACGAAATGACGGTTATCGCGGGATAGTCTGGTGCCCTATGAACAGGATCGCCGTAGTCCCTGGATCGTTCGACCCGGTCACGCTGGGGCATCTCGATGTCATCGAGCGTGCCGCCGGCCTCTGGGACGAGGTCCACGTGCTGGTGGTCCACAACCCGGACAAGTCCGCCCTGCTGCCCATCGCGCAGCGGGTGGCGCTGCTGGAGAGGTCCATCGAGGACGCCGGGATCGTCGGGAACATCGTCGTGGCGTCCTGGTCGGTCGGCCTGCTCGTCGACTACTGCACCGACGTCGGGGCGCACGTGCTGGTCAAGGGCATCCGCTCGCAGGTGGATGTCGCCTACGAGACGCCGATGGCGATCGTGAACAGGCACCTCGCCGAGGTCGACACCGTGTTCCTGCTGCCGAACCCCGCGAACGCGCATGTCTCCAGCTCGCTCGTCCGCCAGGTCTCCGCCCTGGGCGGCGACGTCAGCCCGTACGTCCCCGCCGCCGTCTACGACTATTTGCAGGAGACATGAACAGTTACGCGACGCGTCAGCCGACGGACTCCTCCGTCGCTCCGGAGGAGATGGGCCGGGCCGCGCCCGGGATGGACCTGGACGAGCTCAGACGCGCCGCGGAGCAGATCACGGCCAACGTCGAATCGGTCATCGACGGCAAGCACGACGCCGTGCAGACCGCGCTCGTCGTCCTGCTCGCCGAGGGCCACCTGCTGATCGAGGACGTGCCGGGCGTCGGCAAGACGATGCTCGCGAAGTCGCTGGCCAAGTCCGTCGACTGCACGGTCAGCCGCATCCAGTTCACGCCCGACCTGCTGCCGAGCGATGTCACCGGCGTCTCCGTCTACAACCAGGCGGAGCGCCGCTTCGAGTTCAAGCCGGGCGCCGTGTTCGCCAACATCGTCATCGGCGACGAGATCAACCGCGCCAGCCCGAAGACCCAGTCCGCGCTGCTGGAGTGCATGGAGGAGCGCCAGGTCACGGTCGACGGCTCCACCTATCCGCTCTCGGCGCCGTTCATCGTCGTCGCGACGCAGAACCCGGTCGAGATGGAGGGCACGTACGCCCTGCCGGAGGCGCAGCGCGACCGGTTCATGGCCCGCATCGCGATGGGCTACCCGGACGAGGACTCCGAGCTCGCGATGCTCACGACGCGCGACACCTCCAGCCCGCTCTCGCGGATCGGGCCGGTGGTCACCTCCGAGGAGCTGCGCTCGATGATGACGACGGCGCGCGGCGTTTTCGCCTCGGCCCCGGTCAAGCAGTACGCGGTGGATCTCGTGCGCGCCACCAGGGAGGACCGTGACCTGCGCCTCGGCGCCAGCCCGCGCGCGACGCTGCAGCTGGTGCGCGCGGCGAAGGCGATGGCCGCTCTCGACGGCCGCGACTTCGTGCTGCCGGACGACATCGACGCCCTCGCCGTCCCGGTTCTCGGGCACCGTCTGCTGCCGACCAGCCGCGCCCTCGGCCACCACCACGAGAGCGCCCCCGTGATCGCGGACATCGTGCGCCGGATCGTCGCATCGACGCCGGTGCCGGTCGGTTCGGGCGCGATCGGCGGCGGCAGGGAGTAGCCGTGGCCGGTCGCGGGCGGGCGGCGTCGCCGCTGAAGAAGCCGCGCCCCACCGCGCGCGGCTGGGCCTTCGGCGCGGTCGGCGTCGTCGCCCTGGCCGCCTCCGCCTTCTTCGGCCGCACCGACGTGCTGTTCGTCGGCGTCTTCCTCACTGTCCTGGTGCTCGCCGCGATGATCTCGGTGACCGTCGACCGCCCGCGCCTGACCGTCGCCAGGAGCTTCCACCCCGACGTCGTCGCGGTCGGCGAGAAGGCGACCATCGTCACCACCGCGCGCAACCTCTCCTCGCGACCGAGCCCGCCCGCGCGCTGGCGCGAGTTCGCGCCGGACGCGGTCGAGGTGCAGCCGTCCGCGCCGTTCCCGCGCCTCGGCCCGCACCAGCTGAACGTGACACACGGCAGGGACACCGTCGTGCTCCGGCAGGACGTGGTCGCCGCGCGCCGCGGCTCGCACGCGGTCGGCCCGCTCATCGTCAGCAGGGCGGACCCGTTCGGGATCGCCTACGCCGAGTACGCGGTCGGTCAGCCGCGGCAGCTGCTGGTCACGCCGCGCGTGGTGCCGCTGCGCCGAGGCGAGCTGGATGTTGCGCACAGCGAGGGGACAGAGCACGAGCTGCAGCGGCACAGCATCCCGAGCGCGGACGAGCTGATCGCCAGGGAGTACCGACCGGGCGATCCGCTGCGCCGCGTGCACTGGCGCGCGACGGCACGCCATGACAAGCTGATGGTGCGGCAGGAGGAGCAGCGCAGCAACCCGGAGGCGTGCCTGCTGATGGACACGCGGGCCGGGGAGGCCGGCGACGAGGAGTTCGAGACGCTCGTCGAGTTCGTGGCCTCCATCGGCGTGCACCTGCTCGACAACGGCTTCGTGGTGAGCGTGGTCGAGACCGCGCAGCGGCAGCTCGGCGGCCGCAGCGGCGCCGGCCGTTCCGGGACGCTCGGCTCGTCGACCCCGACCTACGACGTCGGGAGCGCCGACCGGCTGCTGCTCGCGGACCTCGCCGCCGTCGACGCGGTGTCCGCCGAGGCCGCGGCCCGGGACGACGCGGTCGCCGAGCTCGCCGCCGGCCTGCGCCGCGCCGGCCGCCCGGTGCCGGTGTTCGCGGTGCTGCTCGGCAGCACCCCGGAGCTCGGCTCGCTCGCCGGGCTGCGCGGGATGGGCGACCCGGCCGTCGCGTTCCTCGGCCCGTCCGCCGGCCCTCAGGTGGAGGAGGTGCTCGCCGACGCGGGCTGGCTGTGCATCCCGTTCGCTGCGGGCGCGGATCCGGCCGAGGCGTGGCAGCGTGCCGCGCTGCAGCAGAGGGCGGCGGTGACGCATGGTTAGCGAGACGCTCGCCGTCGGCGTCCCGCGGGTCGCGCGGCGGCGCATGGGCTACTGGCGGCTGACCGGCGCCCTCGTCGTGCAGGTGCTCGCCGTGAGCTTCGCGCTGATCGGCCTCATCCAGGGTCCCGGCTGGTGGCTCGCGCTCATGCTGCCCGCGTCGTTGCTGCTGGTGGTGGGGGCGGCGCTGCGCACCATCGGCGTCGCGCGCGGGATCGTCCCGGTGCTGCAGCTGGTGCTGTCCGCGGTGATCATGACGGTCGCGTTCGGCGGTGGCACCGGGCTGCTCGGCCTGATCCCGACCCCGGCGACGGTGCAGCGCTGGGGCGTCTACGGGCAGCAGGCGATGCTCTCGATCTACCAGCAGGGGACGCCGGCGGAGGCGCTTCCCGAGTTCTTCTTCCTGGTCGTCGGCGGCGCGTGCCTGCTCGCCGTGATCCTGGACGTGACGGCGATCGCCCTGCGGACGCCCGCGTTCACGGCGCTCGGCGTTGTCGCCGTGCTCGTGGTGCCCGGCGCGCTGCTCGGCGACGGACTCGACCCGATCTCGCTCGCGGCGTCTGCAGCCGCCTTCCTCTGGCTGCTGCGCTGCGACGTCCGCACCCGCCGGCCGGGCACGCCGCGGCCCGGGGCAGCGCTGTCGGTCGGCGCGTCGGCCGTCGTCGTCGCCGTCCTGCTCGCGGGCACGGCACCCGGGTTCGACCGCGGCGGCGCCGCGTCGTTCACCGCGGGCGGCATCTCCATCGGCGGCACCGTCACCCCGCTGATCGACCTCGGCAAGGACCTGCGGCGCCCGGCGGCGGTGCGCGCGCTGACGTACACGACGTCGGCGAAGAGCGGCCAGTACCTCAAGCTCGCCTCGCTCGACCAGTTCACCGGCTCGGTCTGGAAACACAGGGAGCGCGACACCAAGCGGCTCTCCGATGGTGCGGCGCTCGGCCCCGTCGCCGGCCTGTCCGACCAGGTGAAGACGGTCACGGTCCAGACCACGGTCCAGATCGACGACATGACCAGCCGCTGGCTGCCCGCGCCGTATCCTGTGCAGTCGGTCAAGGGGCTGAACGGCACCTGGTCGTGGGATCCCGACGACCTCACGATCGGCGGCATCAACGCAACGACCCAGGGCCAGAAGTACACGGCGTCCAGCCTGCTGCTCCAGCCGACCGCCGACCAGCTGAAGGCGGCGGGCGGGATCGTGCCCGCCGAGATCGAGCGCGACCTGTTCCTGCCGCCGAACATGCCGGCGATCATCGGGAAGACCGCGCTGGAGGCGACGGCCGGCGCCGTCTCCGAGTACGACAAGGCGGTCGCGCTGCAGGACTACTTCCGCGACAACGGCTACGTCTACTCCACGCAGACCCCGCTGAAGCAGGGCTACGACGGCGACGGTGCGCGCGTGATCGCCACGTTCCTCACCGTCAAGAGCGGCTACTGCGTCCACTTCGCGTCCGCGATGGCGCTGATGGCACGCAGCCTCGGCATCCCGTCGCGCGTCGCGGAGGGCTACCTCCCCGGCGCGAGCAGCGGAGGCACCGCGAACAACCCCGGCGAGTACACGGTGACCAGCGACGACCTGCACGCGTGGCCGGAGCTCTACTTCGCGGGCGTCGGCTGGGTGCCGTTCGAGCCGACCGTCGGCCGCGGCACGGTCCCCGCGTACACCCGGCCGGAGACGACGCCGACCGTGCCGGTGCCCGGGTCGACCACCGGCTCGACGACCGCGCCGAAGCGCGTCGTGCCGACCGACCCCGCCAGCGTGGCCGGCGCGTCGTCGACCACGCCGCCGTCCCCGTTGCAGCCCGTGCTCTCCGGCGCCGGCGTCGCCGTGCTCGTGCTCGCGGTGCTGCTGACCCCCGCGGTGCTGCGCCGCGTGCGCCGTCGCACCAGGCTCCGCAGGCTCGGCGAGGAGTGGGGCGGAGCCTCCGTGGTGTGGGACGAGCTGCGGGACACCGCGCGCGACCTCGGCTGGTCGGCGCCGGACACCGAGACGCCGCGCGTCTTCGCAGGCCGCATCGCCGCGGCCGTCGCGGGGACGCCGGGGGAGGACGCCGTGCTGCGCCTGCTCGCGGTGCGCGAGCGAGATGCGTTCGGCCCGCCGACGCGCGCGGTCGCGGTCGGTCTCGCCGACGACCTGATCCGCGTCATCGACGCCCTGCAGGCCACGGCGGGGCGCGCGACCAGGATCAAGGCCGCTCTCATTCCTGTGTCCTTGCTGCCAGCCGTCTGGCCGTCCGCCGCGAACACCGGGAGACCCGCGTAAACTAGCCGACCGTGACCACGTTCAGAAGCACCCCGTACACCGTCGGCGTGTACGACCTCATGCGCCGTCCGGGCGAGATGAAGGAGCAGCGGCTCAGCATCCCCGTGACCGAGAGACTGGGGGAGGGACTGCTCTCCGTCGCGGAGGGCGCGACCATCGACGTCGACCTCCGGATGGAGTCGATGCACGAGGGGATCCTCGTCACCGCCGACGCCCAGACGACCGCGACCGGCGTCTGCGGGCGGTGCCTGATCGACATCGAGCGGCCTGTCCAAGTCGATTTCCAGGAACTTTTCGCGTATCCTGCTGAGGAAGCTTTCGATTATGAGGTTCACGACGACCACGTGGATCTTGAACCTCTGATCAGGGATGCGGTGGTGCTGGCACTGCCGTTCCAGCCGGTGTGCCGGCCGGACTGCCCGGGTCTCGACCCAGAGACCGGGGAGAGGCTGGCGGATCTACCGGAGCGTGAGCCCGAGCAGACCATCGATCCTCGCTGGTCCGCGCTCGAGGGTTTCCAGGCTTCCGACACCGAATCCACAAGCACAATGTCCACCCCTACTGGCCCGGCGACCGGGTCCGGAGAAGAGAGTTAGTCATGGCCGTTCCGAAGCGGAAGCAGTCTCGCGCCAACACGCACGCCCGTCGTTCGCAGTGGAAGGCCGAGGTCCCCACGCTCGTCAAGACCATCGAGAACGGCAAGGTCACCTACAGCCTGCCGCACCGCGCCAAGGTCGTCGAGGACTCCGCGGGCACCGCGCTCTTCCTCGAGTACAAGGGCCGCAAGGTCGCCGACGTCTGATCTGACCCAGACGGGTCGGTGACTCTGTATGGTCGGCGAGAACACTGACCGCAGCGCACTTATCGAGAAGCGCGGCGTGGACATCCACAACCCGCTTCGCGAGCGTGCGCGGGCGCATCGGTCGGTCGGGTCCGAGCACGGCGGGCGCGCCCACAACGCGCGCCTCGAGTTCCGCGGCGCCTCCCCC
>NZ_JBQCGZ010000090.1:0-5597 GCF_051955155.1 Leifsonia sp. | reverse complement strand
GTGCGCATGGCGCAGGACTTCACCCTGCGCGTCCCGCTGGTCGACGGCCACGGCAACTTCGGCTCGCTCGACGATGGCCCCGCGGCGGCGCGCTACACGGAGGCGCGACTGGCCGCCGCCGCCCTCGCGATGACCGAGGACCTGGACGAGGACGTCGTCGACTTCGTCCCGAACTACGACAACCAGTTGCTGCAGCCGGACGTGCTGCCCGCCGCGTTCCCGAACCTGCTGGTCAACGGCGCGAGCGGCATCGCCGTCGGCATGGCCACGAACATGGCGCCGCACAACCTCATCGAGGTCGTCGGCGCTGCTCGCCACCTGCTCGAGAACCCGGACGCGACCCTCGACGACCTGATGGCGTACGTCCCCGGCCCCGACCTGCCCCGCGGCGGCACCATCGCCGGCCTCGCCGGCGTCCGCGACGCCTACGCGACCGGCCGCGGCAGCTTCCGGATGCGCGCGAAGGTCGCCGTCGAGTCGATCACGGCGCGCAAGAGCGGCCTGATCGTCACGGAGCTGCCCTACATGGTCGGCCCGGAGAAGGTGATCGAGAAGATCAAGGACGGCGTCAACGCGAAGAAGCTGAACGGCATCTCCGACGTCACCGACCTCTCCGACCGGCAGCACGGCCTGCGCCTGGTCATCGGCATCAAGACCGGCTTCAGCCCGGACGCGGTGCTCGAGCAGCTCTACCGGCACACGCCGCTGGAGGAGGGCTTCGCGATCAACAACGTCGCGCTGGTCGAGGGCGGCCCGCAGACGCTCGGCCTGCGCGAGCTGCTGCGCGTCTACCTCGACCACCGCATCCGCGTCGTCACCCGCCGCTCCGAGTTCCGGCTCGCGCGGCGCAAGGAGCGCCTGCACCTCGTCGAGGGCCTGCTCATCGCGATCCTGGACATCGACGAGGTCATCCAGGTCATCCGCACCTCCGACGACACCGACATGGCCCGCACCCGCTTGCAGCAGGTGTTCGACCTCAGCACGCTGCAGGCCGACTACATCCTGGAGCTGCGGCTGCGCCGCCTCACCAAGTTCTCGCGGATCGAGCTCGAGACCGAGCGCGACCAGCTGCGCGCCGAGATCGAGGAGCTGGAGGCCATCCTCGCCAGCCGCACGCGCATCGAGCAGCTCGTCTCGGACGAGCTGGAGCACGTGGCCGCGAAGTTCGGAACGCCGCGCCGCACGCTGCTGACCGAGGCGAAGCCGTCGATCGCGGGAGCGTCGCGCGGCAAGGCGATGACGGTGCAGCTGGAGGTCGCGGACGTCCCCTGCCGCGTGTTCCTCTCCACGACCGGCCGCATCCTGCGGGTCGACGCCGGCGCCGGCGAGGATGCGGGACTCGACCGCATCCAGCCGCCCGCGCGGCGCAGCAAGCACGACGCGATCCTCTCGCAGCTGGACACCACCAGCCGCAGCGAGATCGGCGCCGTCACGAACAAGGGCCGGCTGATCCGGTTCTCCCCCGTCGACCTGCCCGCGGCTCCCGTGAACTCCATCCAGCTGGGCGCCGGCGTCAAGGTGGGAGACTACGTGGCGCTTGCGGACAAGAAGGAGCGCATCCTCGCGATCGTCTCCCTGGACGCGCCGCGCCCGATCGCGCTCGGCACCCGGCAGGGCGTCGTCAAACGGGTCACCCCCGGCGACTGGGCGAACAAGCCGGAGTTCGAGATCATCGCGCTGAAGGCGGGCGACGAGGTCGTCGGCGCAGTGCAGGGCGAGGACGGCGACGACCTGGTGTTCGTCGCCAGCGACAGCCAGCTGCTGCGCTTCCCGGCGTCGTCGGTGCGCCCGCAGGGCCGGGCGGCCGGCGGGATGGCGGGTATCAACCTCGGCGCGGACGCGCGCGTGATCTTCTTCGGTGCGGTGACCGCCGCCGAGCGGGAGGAGGCCGTCGTCGTGACCGTCGCGGTGAGCGACCAGACCCTCCCCGGCGCCGACCCCGGCAGCGGCAAGGTGAGCGACTACGCGGAGTTCCCCGCCAAGGGCCGCGCGACCGGCGGCGTCCGCTCGCAGCGCTTCCTCAAGGGCGAGACGGAGCTGGCCCTCGCGTGGGCCGGTCCCGCGCCCGCGCACGCGGTCGGCCCGGACGGCGCCGCGCGCGTGCTGCCGGAGGGCGGCGCCCGCCGCGACGGCTCCGGCACCCCGCTCGACATGGTCGTCGGCTCGGTCGGCCGCCGCATCGGCTGAACGCCTCACACGAAAGGGAGGACATCCCGGCCAACGGGCCCGGGATCTCCTCCCTTTCCTGCGTCAACGAGGGATTCGGCGCAGCGCTCCTCCCTTTCCGACGGCGCTGCTACGCGTCGATGCGCGCCCGGCTCAGGTCGTCGGCACCCGCGATGATGAACTCCTTGCGCGGGGCGACCTCGTTGCCCATCAGCAGCTCGAACACGCGGCTCGCCGCCTCCGCGTCGGGAACGCGGACCCGGCGCAGCGTCCGGTGCTTGCGGTCCATCGTCGTGGTCGCCAGCTGGTCCGCGTCCATCTCGCCGAGGCCCTTGTAGCGCTGGATGGGCTCCTGGTACTTCTTGCCGCGCTTCTTCAGGTCGGCCAGCACCGCCTGCAGCTCCGCCTCCGAGTACGTGTAGATCGTCTCGTTCGGCTTCGAGCCCGGGTTGACCACGATCACGCGGTGCAGCGGGGGCACAGCGGCGAAGACGCGGCCCTCCTCGATCATCGGGCGCATGTACCGGAAGAACAGCGTCAGCAGCAGGGTGCGGATGTGCGCACCGTCCACATCCGCGTCCGACATGATGATGACCTTGCCATAGCGGGCAGAGGACAGGTCGAACGAGCGACCCGAGCCGGCGCCGATCACCTGGATGATCGCGGCGCACTCCGCGTTCGACAGCATGTCCGAGACGGACGCCTTCTGGACGTTGAGGATCTTGCCGCGGATCGGCAGCAGCGCCTGGTACTCGCTGTCGCGGGCGCGCCGGGCGGTGCCGAGCGCCGAGTCCCCCTCCACGATGAACAGCTCGCTGTTGGCGACATCGCTCGACCGGCAGTCCACCAGCTTCGCAGGGAGCGATGAGGTCTCCAGCGCGTTCTTCCTGCGCTGGGTCTCCTTGTGCGCGCGAGCGGAGATGCGCGACTTCATCTCGGCGACGACCTTGTCGAGCACGAGCGCCGACTGGGCCTTGTCGTCGCGCTTGGACGAGCCGAAGCGCTCCGCCATCGCCTTCTGGACGACGTTCGCCACGATCGCGCGGACGGCGGGGGTGCCGAGCACCTCCTTGGTCTGGCCCTCGAACTGCGGCTCTGGCAGGCGCACCGTGAGCACGGCCGTGAGCCCCGCCATCACGTCGTCCTTCTCCAGCTTGTCGTTGCCGGCCTTCAGCCGCCTGGCGTTCAGCTCCACCTGCTGGCGGAGGAACTTCAGCAGCCCCTGGTCGAAGCCCGCCTGGTGGCTGCCGCCCTTCGGCGTGGCGATGATGTTCACGAACGAGCGCATCACCGTGTCGTAGCCCGTCCCCCAGCGCAGCGCGATGTCGACCTGGCAGTCGCGTCGCAGCTCCGTGGGCACCATTGCGCCGCTGTCGGAGAGCACGGGAACCGTCTCGGTGAAGTGGCCGTCGCCGGTCAGCCGCCAGGTCTCGGTGATCGGGCTGTCCGGCGCGAGGAAGTCGACGAACTCCGAGATGCCGCCCTCGTAGCGGAACGTCGTCGTCTCGCCCTCCGGGCTGCGCTTGTCGTCGATGGTGATGCCGAGGCCGGGGACGAGGAACGCCGTCTGGCGGGCGCGGCCGATCAGGTCCTCGACCGAGAAGGCAGCGCCCTTGGTGAAGATCTGGCGATCGGCCCAGTAGCGGATGCGCGTTCCGGTGACGCCGCGCTTGACCTTGCCGACAACGCGCAGCTCGCTGCCGCTGACGAACGGCGAGAACGCCGCGTCCGGGCTCGGGTCCTTCGTGCCGTCCTCGAAGATGCCAGGCTCGCCGCGGTGGAACGACATCGCGTAGGTCTTGCCGTCGCGGTCGACCTCGACGTCGAGCCGCTCGGAGAGCGCGTTGACGACGGACGCGCCGACACCGTGCAGGCCGCCGGAGGCGGCGTACGAGCCGCTGCCGAACTTGCCGCCGGCGTGCAGCTTGGTGAAGACGACCTCGACGCCTGTCAGGCCCGTCTTGGGTTCCACGTCGACCGGGATGCCGCGGGCACGGTCGCGCACCTCCACGCTGTCGTCCGGGTGCAGGATCACGTCGATGTCGGTGCCGTGGCCGGCGAGCGCCTCGTCGACCGAGTTGTCGATGATCTCCCAGAGGCAGTGCATGAGGCCGCGCGAGTCCGTCGAGCCGATGTACATGCCGGGGCGCTTGCGCACCGCCTCCAGTCCCTCCAGCACCGAGAGGTGTCTGGCGGAGTAGTCCGAGCTCGCCACGGGCGGTCCTCACCTTCCTTGCGCGATACGCATTCGGGACGCACCGCCGAGACCAGCGTACGTGGCGGGCGCGGCAGCATACGTCACCGACACCCAGGCCGGGCGCTTCCTACGCGTTGAGCGAAATAGCAGCCGATCCGCGCCTCGCTGACGGGATTACGTGGTTCTATAGATGTACCGAAGACCTTCGGTTGCGACGGAAAGGAGCATCTCATGTCGACGATCACCTCGGAGAACGGTGCTGTTGACGAGCTCGCATCGGGGCCGCAACTGACGGCTGCGGACCGCTGCGACAGCTGTGGAGCCCAGGCATACATCCGGGTCGTCGTGAACAACGGCGAACTGCTGTTCTGCGCCCACCACGGCAAGAAGCACCAGGAGAAGCTGTCGCAGATCGCGCACAGCTGGCACGACGAGACCGCTCGTCTCTTCGAAGAGCAGCGCGCCTAGCGGCTCCGGACGGCGAAAACCGACGGACCGGCTGACGACAGGATGAGATCGAGCAGGGGCGTGCACAGGCGCGCCTTCGTCGACCTGGACGTCATTCGTTCCACCGCACTCGCCTCCACGTCACCGCTCCCCGACTGCACCGCCGATCTCCGCGCGGACGCGTACGGACACGGGCTCATCCCCGTCGCCCGCACGCTGACCGACGCGGGGGTCGGCGGTTTTCTCGTGTCCAGGATCGAGGACGCCGCGGCTCTCGCCGACGACGGCATCCCGACCCGGGTCATCGTCGGCGATCCCGCCGACGGACCCCTGATCGGCCCGGAGCTGTTCGGGCTCGACCCCGCCCGGCCCGCGCCGGCGGCGATGCGGCTCGAGGCCGAGATCGTCGCGGTCAAGCGCATCGAGGCCGGCCGCGGCGTCTCCTACGGCTACACCTACCGCACGGAGCACCCCACGACGCTCGTCCTGGTCGCGCTCGGCTACGCCGACGGCATCCTGCGCGTCGCATCCAATCGCGGGCCCGTTCAGGTCGGCGACACGCGCGGCCGGATCACCGGGCGGATCGCGATGGACCAGTTCGTCGTCGACATCGGCGACGCGACGGCCGGGCTGGGCGACCCGGTCGTGGTCTTCGGCGACGGCAGCCGCGGCGAGCCCACCGTCCTGGACTGGGCGGACGCGCGCGGGGGGGCCGCCCCCCGCAAAACCACCACGCGCCGGCGCCCCCACGCCCCCGGGGAAGAGAGGGCCGCCCCAAGTCCCACGG
>NZ_JBQCGZ010000089.1:0-6559 GCF_051955155.1 Leifsonia sp. | reverse complement strand
CGCTCGAAGGTCTGACGCCGCCCGGCCCCCGCACGGGAGGCGGCGGCCGGCTCTGGGCTCGGCTACGCTCTGAGGGTCAGCCACGAAGGAGCCAGATGTCCGACCCGTACCCGCCCGCGCAGCCGCCGTACCCGCCGCAGGGCTACGCCGGCCAGCCGTACCCCGCTCCCTACGGGTACGCCCAGGCCCCACGGACGAACACCCTGGCGATTGTCTCGCTGGTCTCCGCGTTCGTCGTGAGCATCGTCGCCGTGATCACCGGGCACATCGCGCTCGCGCAGATCCGGCGCACCGGCGAGGCCGGCCGTGGGATGGCCCTGGCCGGCCTGATCATCGGCTACGTTGGCGTCGGCTTCACCGTGCTGGTCTTCGCGATCTGGCTGATCACGTTCATCTCGATCGTCACCTACAGCACCTCCGTCTCCGGCGTCGCCAGCTAGCGCCAGGGGCGTCAGCGCTTCTCGGCGCGGAGCTTCGAGATCTCGTAGAGGGTGACGCTCGCGGCGATTCCCGCGTTCAGCGACTCGGTGGTCGCGCTGATCGGGATGGACACGACGGCGTCGCAGGTCTCCGTGACCAGGCGCGAGAGCCCCTTGCCCTCGCTGCCGACCACGATCACCACGGGCCGGTCGGCGAACGAGAGCCCGGGCAGGCTGGTGTCGCCGTCGCCGTCCAGGCCCAGCACGAACACGCCCGCCTTCTTGAACTCCTTGAGCGTCTGCGTCAGGTTCGCGGCCATCGCGACCGGTGTGCGCGCGGCGGCGCCGGCCGAGGTCTTCCACGCGGACGCGGTCATGCCGACCGAGCGGCGCTGCGGGATGATCACGCCTTGACCGCCGAACGCGGCCGTCGAGCGGATGATCGCGCCGAGGTTGCGCGGGTCGGTGATGCCGTCGAGCGCGACGAACAGCGGCAGCTGGCCCTTCCGCAGCGTCAGGTCGAGCAGCTCGCCGGGGTGCGCGTACTCGTACGGCGGCACCTTGAGCGCGACGCCCTGGTGCACGGCGTCGCGGCCGGCGAGGCGGTCGAGCTCGGGGCGCATGACCTCGAGCACCGGGATGGCGCGGCCGGTCGCGACGGACAGGATCTCCTTCATCCGGTCGTCCATCTCCACGCGCGCGGCGATGTAGAGCGTCGAGGCGGGGATGTTCGCGCGCAGCGCCTCCAGCACGGAGTTGCGGCCGGTCACGATCTCGCTCTCGTCCCCGCTCTTGGCCCGGCGGGCGGCGCCGGAAGCTCCGCGCGGCGCGCCGTCGCGGCCGCCGCGCTGCTCGGCCTTCGCCGCCGCGCGCTCGCGCAGCTGCTTGTTCTTGTAGGCGACGTGGTACTCGCGGTCCTCCGCCTTCGGCGTGGGGCCACGGCCCTCCAGCGCCTTGCGGCCGTGGCCGCCGGTGCCGACCTGAGGGCCCTTCTTGCCCTTCCTCACGGCCCCGGCGCGGGGCTTTCCACCCGAGTTCTTCATGCTTCGATGCTCCAATGCGACCCCGTCGGGGTGTCTTCGATGGTGATGCCGGCTCCGGTCAGTTCTTCGCGGATGCGGTCGGCGGCGGCGAAGTCGCGTGCCTGCCGCGCCTCCTGCCTGTCCTCCAGCAGCCGGGCGACCAGCGCGCCCAGCGCGTGCTCGGCCGACGACGAGCCGGCCTGGTGCCACTGCGGCGACAGCGGGTTGATGCCGAGGACCTCGGTCATCGCGAGCACGTGCCCGCGCGCGGTCGCGGCGGCCTCCAAGTCTTCCGCATCCAGCGCAGCGTTTCCTGAACGCACGGTCTCGTGCAGCACGGCGAGCGCCTGCGGGACCGCCAGGTCGTCGTCCATCGCCTCGGCGAACGCGCCGGGGACCACCTCGACGCCGCTGCCGGCGAACCGCGTCCCGGTCAGCCGCCGGTCGACGCGCTCGAAGAAGCCGGCGATCCGGTCGAGGGCCGCCTCCGCCTCCGCGAGCGAGCCGTCGTGGTAGTCGATGGTCGAGCGGTAGTGCGCCGAGCCGAGGTAGTAGCGCACGACGAGCGGGCGCGCGGCGCCGAGCAGGTCGGCGGCGTACACGGAGTTGCCGAGCGACTTGCTCATCTTCTGGCCGTTGACGTGCACGAGCCCGTTGTGGACCCAGTAGTTGGCGAACGCGTCGCCGGCGGCCGTGGACTGCGCCAGCTCGTTCTCGTGGTGCGGGAAGCGCAGGTCGAGCCCGCCGCCGTGGATGTCGAAGTTCTCGCCGAGGTAGCGCCTCGACATCGCGGAGCACTCGATGTGCCAGCCCGGCCGGCCGTCGCCCCACGGCGAGCCGAACGATGCCGACTCCGGCTCGGCCGCCTTGCGCCCCTTCCAGAGCGCGAAGTCGCGCGGGTCGCGCTTCGCGCGCGGGTCCGCGTCCGCCGCCGCCTCCATGTTGTCGATGCTCTGCCGGGTGAGCTCGCCGTAGGCCGGCCAGCTCTTCACGTCGAAGTACACGTCGCCGGAACCGTCCTCGGCGGCGTACGCGTGGCCGCGCTGGATGAGCCGCTCGATGATCTCCTGCATCTGCGGGATGCTGGCGGTCGCACGCGGCTCGTAGGTGGGCGGCAGCACGCCGAGCGCGGTGTACCCGGCGGTGAACTCGAGCTCGAAGCGGTACGCGAGCGCCCACCACTGCTCGGACGAGCCCTCCGACTGCGCGGCGGCGGCGTTCATCAGGATCTTGTCGTCGATGTCGGTGACGTTGCGCACCAGCGTGACGTCGAAGCCGCGGTAGCCGAGCCAGCGGCGCAGCTGGTCGTAGACGAGCGCCGAGCGCAGGTGGCCGATGTGCGGAGACGACTGCACGGTGGGACCGCACACGTACATCCCCACCTCGCCGGGCCGGAGGGGGACGAAGTCGCGCAGGGCGCCGGCTTTCGTGTCGTACAGTCGCAGAGTCACAGGACAAGACTACGGGTGCGGGGGCGCTAGCCCGCGGCGCGTTGCGCGAGCGCCTCGTTCACGGGCGCGAACGCCACCCGGTCGAGCAGCAGCTCGATCGAGACGATGGCGTCGTCGTGGGCCGTGATCACCTCCACGCAGGCCACCGCCCCGGCCGGGGTGTCGGTGACGAAGTCGTAGACGACGCAGCCGCGGTCGCCCTCGGCGAAGACGTCCCGGATGTCGTTGCGGATCAGCGCGGGGAGCAGCCGCTTCAGTGCCGCGAGCCACTCGGCCTTGCCGAAGCGCCCGCCCGCGAACACCGCGGAGACGTCGTCGTCGAGCATCCCGTCGACGGCATCCAGGTCGTGCTCGCCGACCGCCTCGATGTACCGGCGAGCCAGCCGCGCGGTGTCCGGTCCGTTCATGTCGCCCCTCCCTCGCGACGCGCCGAGCGCCCTCGGGAGAAGGATACGGCGCTGCTGGTCAGCGCACGAGGAGTGCGGTCGCGAACGCGGCCACGCCCTCGCCACGCCCGGTGAAGCCCAGCCCGTCCGTCGTCGTCGCGCTGACCGCGACCGGAGCCCCGAGCAGCTCCGAGAGCAGCGCCTCCGCCTCCTGGCGCCGCGGTGCGAATTTCGGGCGGTTGCCGACGAGCTGCACCGAGATGTTTCCGATGCGGTAGCCCTCCGCCTCCACCAGCCGCCTGGTCTCGCGGAGGAAGACCTCGCCGTGCGCGCCCGAGAAGCGCGGGTCGCCGGTGCCGAAGACGCCGCCGATGTCGCCGAGGCCGGCGGCGGCGAGCAGGGCGTCGACGATGGCGTGCGCGACCGCGTCCCCGTCGCTGTGGCCGGCGAGGCCCTGCTCCCCCGGCCAGTGCAGTCCGGCGAGCCAGAGCTCGGCGGCCGGGTCGAAGGCGTGCGTGTCCGTGCCGAAGCCGATCCGCGGCGGGAGCGCGCCGGCGAGCAGCTCCTCGGCTCGGCGCAGGTCCCACGGCGTGGTGATCTTGAAGGCGTGCGCGTCGCCGGGGACGACGGTGACGGGATGCCCGGCCGCCGCGACGAGGCCCGCGTCGTCGGTCTCGTCGGTGGTCGCGGCCTCGTAGGCCGCGGCGAGCTGCGCCCGCGGGAAGCCCTGCGGCGTCTGCACGGCGGCGAGCTCCGAACGGTCGACCGTCTCGCGCACCGTCCCGCCCTCGTCCACGCGCTTGATCGTGTCGCTGACCGGCAGGCCGGGCACGACCCCGCCGCCGGTCGCCTCCACGGCATCCACCACCGCGTCGAAGAGCGCTGCAGGGGTCAGGGCGCGCGCGGCGTCGTGCACGAGCACCACCTCCACCGAGGGAGCGAGCCGCGCCAGCCCCGCCGCGACGGACCGCTGTCGCGTCTCGCCGCCGGCCACGACAACGACCGGCGAGCCGAGGGCGGCCTCGCCGACGGCGGCCGCCTCCTCCAGACGGTCCGCCGGGGCGACGACGATCACCTGCGGCAGCGTCCGCATGCCGCGGAGGGCATGGACGGAACGCTCCAGCAGCGTCCGGCCCGCGAGGCGCACGAACGCCTTCGGCGCGCCCGCGCCGAGCCGGGTGCCGCTGCCGGCGGCGACGACGATGACGGCGATGCGGGGGTCCGTGCTGCTCACCCCACGAGCGTACCGGCAGCGCACGCGCGACCGCGGCAACGAGAAGGCCCCGCGGCACGGATGCCGCGGGGCCCGAAATCTCGAACGGGTGAGGAGCGCCTAGGAGGCGAGCACCTCGTCGAGGAGGCTGGACGCCTTCTCGTCGTCGGTCTTCTCCGCGAGAGCCAGCTCCGAGATCAGGATCTGGCGCGCCTTGGCGAGCATGCGCTTCTCGCCGGCGGAGAGGCCGCGGTCCTGGTCGCGACGCCACAGGTCGCGGACCACCTCGGAGACCTTGATGACGTCGCCGGACGCCAGCTTCTCCAGGTTCGCCTTGTAACGGCGGGACCAGTTGGTGGGCTCCTCGGTGAACGGAGCGCGCAGCACCTCGAAAACGCGGTCGAGGCCCTCCTTGCCGATGACGTCGCGCACTCCGACGAGGTCGACGTTCTCGGCAGGGACCTCGATGGTGAGGTCGCCCTGCGTCACGTTGAGCTTGAGGTACAGCTTCTCTTCACCCTTGATGATTCTTTTCTTGACCTCGGTGATCGTTGCAGCACCGTGGTGGGGGTAAACGACGGTTTCGCCAACCTCGAAAAGCATAGATATGTTGTCCCTTCAGCAAAGAATAGGATACCACACGAGGCACATGCTAAGGTTCGCCCTCACGCCTCCGGGCGGCCAGGAGAGCCCTCGCGCATGCGATAAACTCGCAGGTGAAATCCGCTTCGCACCCTGGCATCACCGCGCCGTCGAGCGGAACGATCGGGAGGTCATTCAGTGAAAGCTCGTGCCGCGGCGTCCGTCGTCCTCGCCCTGGCGGTCGCGTTCGGAACCGCAGGATGCGGCCTCGTCGCACCGCAGGCGACCACGAAGCACTACGACGCCAGCGACGGCGTGAGCGGCTCCGTCGGCCAGGTCGACGTGCGCAACGCCATGATCGTCACGGACGGCGTCGGCGGCAAGGTCGGCAACCTCGTCGTCACCCTCGTGAACAACGACGCCAAGAGCCACCGCGTCACCGTCACCTCGGGCTCCAGCAGCGCGAAGGCCTACGTGACCGTGCAGCCCGGCCAGGTCAAGCAGGTCGGAACGACGCCCGACGAGGCCTCGTCCAGCAACATCTTCCTGACGCCGTTCTCCGCGCTCCCCGGCTCGCTCTACCCGGTGTACTTCCAGTACGGAGACCAGACCGGCGCGAAGCTCGACGTCCCCGTCCTCGACGGCGCCCTCGAGGACTACAAGGACCTCGTCCCGCCGACCATCCTGCCCGCGCAGCAGTAACCGCGCCGCGACGCGAGAACGCCCCCGCCCGGACCGGGTGGGGGCGTTCTCTATGTTCGCGGTCGCGACGTCAGCCGTTGAAGCGATACCCCAGGCCGCGCACGGTCACCAGCATCTGCGGGTCGGACGGGCTCTCCTCGATGCGCGAGCGGATGCGCTTGATGTGCACGTCCAGCGTCTTCGTGTCGCCGAAGTAGTCGCTGCCCCAGACCCGGTCGATCAGCTGGCCGCGCGTGAGCACCCGTCCGGCGTTGCGCAGCAGCAGCTCCAGCAGCTCGAATTCCTTGAGCGGCATGGAGATCTCGGAACCGTTCACGGACACCGTGTGCCTGTCCACGTCCATCCGCACGGTCCCGGCCTCGAGGATGCCGTCGTCGGCCAGCTCGGACTCGTCGACGCGCCGGCGCAGCACCGCCCGGATGCGCGCGAGCAGCTCGCGCGACGAGTAGGGCTTGGTCACGTAGTCGTCGGCCCCGAGCTCCAGGCCGACCACGATGTCCACCTCGGAGTCCTTCGCGGTGAGCATGATGATCGGCACCGTGGAGCGGGTGCGGATCTCGCGGCACACCTCGGTGCCGGGGATGCCCGGCAGCATCAGGTCGAGCAGGATGAGGTCGGCTCCGGCGCGGTCGAACTCGGCGAGCGCGGTCGGGCCGTCTTCGGCCACCGTCACCTCGTAGCCCTCGCGCTTGAGCAGGTACGCGAGCGGCTCGCTGAGCGCGGCCTCATCCTCGACGAGCAGGATGCTTGTCACTGGTTCTCTACTATCGGGGGACGGATCGTG
>NZ_JBQCGZ010000088.1:0-35759 GCF_051955155.1 Leifsonia sp. | reverse complement strand
CGGGGCCGGGGGCGTATGACCCACATGGGGTGGCCCCCCGGCGCTCCCCCGCCGCCCGGGCGCCGCCCCCATAGGGCCCGGGCCCAGGCCCTAGAAAGGTGTGGGGGGGGGGGGGGGGCGGCGCCCGCGCCCCCCCACCCCGTTCTCCTCGTAACCGATCCCTCCGCACCGCCGACCGGCGGTTCGCAGCGCTCCTGATGCTGCCGGCCGGACTGTTCCTCGCCATCTTCATCGCCTGGCCGCTTCTGCAGTTCGTCGGCGACAGCTTCTTCAGAATCAGCCCGATCGCGGGAGGACCCCGAGAGTTCGTCGGGTTCGCCAACTACGTCACCGCGCTGACCAGCTCCGACTTCACCAACGCCGTATGGCGAACCATCCTCTACACGGTCATCGTGGTCACCTTCGAGTTCGTCCTCGGACTGCTAGTGGCGCTCCTCTTCACCTCGCTCGGCAACTCCTCGCGGGTGTTCCGCACCATCTTCCTCTACCCGCTGATGATCGCCCCTATCGTCGCCGGTCTGCTCTGGCGGTTCCTGCTCATTGACAACTTCGGCATCGTCAACGAGTTGCTGAAGACGGTGGGGATCATCCACTCCAGCGACCAGATCCAGTGGCTGAGCGACCCGAACATCGCACTGTTCTCCGTCGCGATCCCCGACATCTGGCTCACCACCTCGTTCATCACGCTGGTGCTGTTCGCCGGGCTGCAGAACATTCCCGGGGATGTGATCGAGGCGGCGCGGCTCGACGGCGCCCGGTACACCACGATCCTCTTCCGCATCATCATCCCGCTGCTCCGGCCGGTGATCGCCGTCGCGTTGATCGTCCGTGGTATCGACGCGGCTCGTGCCTTCGACGTCATCGTCATCCAGACCAACGGCGGACCGCAGCAGAGCACCGAGACGCTGTCCCTGCTGATCTACCGGACGATGGTCCGCTTCGGCGACCCCGGCCTCGCCAGCGCAATGGGAACCCTCTACCTGATCGCGATGCTCGCCGTCGCCCTCTTCGCGATCCTCACCATCTGGCGACCGGGAAGCGAGACGGAGCGATGAACGGACTGGAAGCGCGCCGCCTGAGCTCCCGCGCCCTGCTCTGGCTGATCCTGATCGCGGTCGTCGTGCTGTACGGTTTCCCGTTCGTCTACATGCTGTTCACGTCGTTCAAGACGCCGCTGGAGACGATCTCGGTCCCCCCGAAGCTGCTGCCGAGCGTGTGGACGGTGGACAACTACATCTCGGCCCTGACGCGCGACGGGGTACTCGCCTCCTTCATCAACAGCATCATCACGGCGGTGCTGAGCACGCTCATCTCCCTGGTGCTCGCGATCCCCGCGGCCTACGCGGTGACGCGGTTCCGGACCAGGACGGGGAGGATCTTCATCGTCCTCGCGCTGGTCGCCCGCATGGTGCCTCCGATCGTGATCGGCGTTCCGATGATCTCGATCTTCCGCAACCTCGGCATCTCGGACACGTCACTGGCGCTGGCGATCGCCCACACCACGATCTCGCTTCCGCTGTCGATCTGGCTCATGTCCAGCTTCTTCGAGGCGGTGCCGGGCGAGCTGGAAGAGGCGGCGAAGATCGACGGGAACAGCAGGCTGGGCGCGCTCTGGCGGGTCGTCATCCCCGTCACCGCGGGTGGCGTCGCGGTCACCGCGATCTTCGCCTTCCTCGCCAGCTGGAACGAGTTCCTCTTCGCGTTGCTGCTCACCGCGGTCCGATCCCAGACCACGCCGATCGTCATCGCGAACTTCCAGACCCAGTTCGGACTTGACTGGGGCTCGATGACAGCGCTCGCTGTGCTCTACTCCATTCCCGTCATCCTGCTCACTCTGCTGCTGCAGAGGCACATCGTCGCCGGGCTGACGCTTGGGGCGGTCAAGGGCTGAGGTGGCTGGTGAACGGGATGACCATGAGGGGGAAGGAATCGCTGTGGCAGTGAAGAGTTCGAGCATTCGAGACGTTGCAGAGTTGGCGGGAGTCTCCGTCACCACGGTTTCGCATGTGCTCAACGAGACCCCGCACACCCGCGTCGCCGAAGAGACACGGGCGAGAGTGCGGCACGCGGCGAAGACCCTCGGCTACGGACCGAACCGGGCGGCGCAAGCGCTCCGCACGAACAGGTCGGGCTTGATCGGGCTCCTCAGTGAGGAGATCGCCACGACACCGCACGCGGGACGGATCATCCTCGGAGCTCAGAATGCTGCCCGCGAGCACGACCTCACGCTGGTGATCATCAACACGGAACGAGAGTCGAGCGGAACCTCCCACCGCGACGACGTGCAGGCGCTGCTGGATCGCCAGGTCGATGCCGTTCTCTACGCGACCATGTATCACCGCCAAGTGTCGCTTCCGCCGAACCTTCAAGCCCTTCCGGCCGTCCTCATCGACTCCACGGATCGAGCGGGCATTGTGCCGGCCGTCGTCCCCGATGAGATCGGCGGTGCGGTGGCTGCCGTCCGTCACCTCGTCGACGCCGGGCACACCCGGATCGGTTTCCTCAACAACGACGACGATGTCCCCGCTACCCACCTTCGGTTCGCCGGGTACCGGGAAGTCCTCGACACGCACGGCATCCCGTTCGATGCGACGCTCACCGCATCGGCGCCGTCCGAGACGCTCCCCGGATACGAGCTCGCGCGGGAGATGCTGAGCCGGAGCGACCGGCCGACGGCGTTGTTCTGCTACAACGACCGGATGGCGATGGGCGCTTACCGGGCCGCAGCAGAGCTGGGGCTCGACATCCCCCGCGATCTCTCGATCGTCGGATTCGACAACCAGGAACTCATCGCAGCGAACCTGTTCCCAGGTCTCACCACCGTCGCCCTCCCGCACTACGAGATGGGCGTATGGGCGGTGGAGACGCTGGTCCATCTTCTTCATGGCGAAGCCGAGCACCGGCTCCTCGCCGACAAGCCGACACTCCTCGACTGCCCGCTGGTGACCCGCGGGTCCGTCGCCTCGCCACGCGCCGACTGAAAGGTACCCGCCCGCATGCTTCGTCTCGCCGCCTCCTGGGTGTGGGATTTCTGGATCGCCGACGACGGCGACCACTACCACCTCTATTTCCTCAAGGCGTCCCGCGCGCTCCTGGACCCCAATCGCCGGCACTGGCGCGCCACCATCGGACACGCCACATCGACGGACCTCACCACATGGACGGAACACGCCGATGCGGTGATCCCCGATGACTCGCCCGCCTTCGACGACCTCGCCACCTGGACCGGCTCGGTCGTGCGCCAGGACGACGGGACCTGGCGGATGTTCTACACCGCCGTCAGCCGAAGCGAGGGCGGACTCGCCCAGCGCATCAGTTCCGTGGTGTCGGACGACCTCTTCACGTGGCGCCGCGAAGCCGGACGACAGGTCATCGAGCCCGACGCTCGCTGGTACGAGACCATCGACACGCGCCAGTGGCCGGACCAGGCGTGGCGGGACCCGTGGGTGTTCCAGCACGACGGGGAGTGGCACATGCTCATCACCGCACGCGCCAACCACGGCGACCCGGACGACCGCGGGGTCATCGGTCACGCGACATCGCCCGACCTGACGACGTGGACCGTGCAGCCCCCGCTTTCACAGCCGGGTGCTGGCTTCGGCCACCTCGAGGTCGTCCAGACCATCGACGTCGACGGCAAGCCCATCGGTCTCTTCTCCTGCCTCGGCTCCGAGCTCTCCCACGCCCGGCGCGCACAGGATCCGCTCGGGGGAGTGTGGGCGTTTCCGACCGACTCACCCACCGGGCCGTTCGACACTGCTCGGTCGTATCGCCTCACCGACGAGCAGCTCTATGTTGGGCGCCTCGTTCAAGACCGCTCTGGCACGTGGCAGCTTCTGGCCTTCCGCAACGACGACGACAACGGCGGCTGGGTCGGCGAGATTTCCGACCCGCGCCCGGTCGGCTGGGTCGATGGGCGCCTGAGGCTTCACGGAAGCGAAGCAGCACCGGCCGAGCGGCTGCGAGTGGGATCGTGAGCCCAGGAGCGCTCGTCGTCGGCGAAGCTCTCGTCGACGAGGTTGTCAGGGACACCACGGTCAGCCGGCACCCGGGGGGCTCTCCGGCGAACGTGGCTCTCGGTCTCGCGCGACTGAACATGGTCACGCGTCTCCACACCGCGATCGGCGAGGACGCGGATGGTGAACTCATCCGCAGGCATCTGGCGGACTCCGGGGTGATGCTCACGCCAGAGTCCACAACGAACCGGCCGACCTCTCGCGCCATCGCCACGCTCGGACCGGACGGGTCGGCCACGTATCGATTCGCTCTCGACTGGGAGCCGCGGAATCTCGACGACCTCCGGAACCCGGCCATCGTTCACACGGGCTCCCTCGCCGCGTTCCTCGAGCCCGGATCTGATGTCACGCGAGACATCGTCCGCCGTGCCAGAGCGGCGGGGGCACTCGTCAGTTTCGACCCGAACGTGCGCCCGTCGCTGATCGCCGATCGGGACCACGCTCGCGCCCAGTTCACGGCACTGACGCTCTCAAGCCATCTCACCAAGCTCAGCGACGAGGACGCGGACTTCCTCTTCCCGGGAAAGTCCATCGAGCACGTGGTCGACCGGCTCATCGACAGCGGGATCCCGGTTGTCGGCATCACCCGCGGAAGCAGGGGCGCCCTGCTTGCAAGCGGCGAGCATCGAGCCGAGATCGCGCCCACTCGTGTCGCGGTCGCCGATACCGTCGGCGCCGGCGACTCCTTCATGGCCGCTCTGATCTGGTCGCTCACCGCCGAAGACGGTGGATGGGACGGTCGGCCGGTCAGCGAGGGACGGCTTCTCTCGGTGGGCGCACGAGCGGCGCACCTGGCCGGCATCACCGTCTCGAGGACCGGTGCCGACCTGCCAACCCTCGCCGACCTCGAAGCTGCAACGCCCATCGCCTGAAGAAACGCATCCCGGCTCTTCCACCCGGACGAACTCCTCGCTACGCTGAGCCGCCCGCGAAGCGCCAAAACGATTTGCCAAACGAAAGGGGCCTCCAATGGCGGAGAAGATGCAGCCCAGTCGCCGCGCGGTGGTTCAGACCGCCGCCACTTCTGCAGCGATAGCAACGCTCACCTTCATCAGCACCAAGCCCGCGGCCGCTGACACGCCGCCACCCACGCAGGAGAAGCAGCCTTCTCCTCCTCGCCGAGTCCCGGTCGGCCTTCTGTAACAGCGAAGTTGCATGAGCAGAGAAAGGAATTCTGATGGAATCCAACGTCTACGACGTCACTGACTGGAAAACTCCCGGCAAGCCGGTCGACCCGCACTACGACATCGGCGCCGTCATCAACAGCATCATCGCGGACATCACACGACGCCAGACCAACCCGGCCGACAAGCCCGGAGCAGTGATCTACGTTCCGCCGGGCACCTACTCGTTGAAGACGCGAGTCGTGGTCGACGTCAGCTTCCTCACCATCCGCGGTTCAGGACACGGATTCACCTCCCTCTCCATCCGCTACAACTCAGACACCGCCGGCTGGAAGGAACTGAACCCCGGCGGAAGCCACATCACGGTCGAGAACACCGACGGCAATGCCGAAGCGTTCCTCGTCGCCCGCAACGGCAACCCGCGTCTGAGCGCCATCGCCTTCGAGAACTTCTGCCTCGACGGCGTCTCGTTCGGGAGTAATCAGAACTCCTATCGCAACGGCAAGATCGGGATCCGGTTCGCAACCGACAACGACTCCGTCCGTGTCCGCGGTATGGGCATGGTCTACCTCGAGCGGGCCCTCCTGATCCAAGGGCCGGACGCGCTCGACGTGTCGGGCAACTTCATCGCCGAATGCGGCACGTGCGTGTTCATCATGGGCGGAAGCCAGGCCAGCAAGATCGAAGACAACCACTTGGGTGCCGGCCCCGTCGGATTCACGATCTTCGCCGAGAACAGCAACGGGCTGCTGATCACCGGGAACAACATCTTCCCGCGAGGCATCGACTCCGTGCACCTGAAGAACTCGTTCCGGTCGAACATCTCCGCCAACCGCCTCCAGTCGTTCTACCCGGGCAGCATCACCCTGGAGGGCAACTGCAAGGAGAACCTGATCAGCTCGAACGTGTTCGAGCGCCAGGTGGAGACCTATGGCCCGTTCATCGGTGTCGGCAACGGGCTGGACGACGACTTCGGGGTGGTCCAGGTGAACGGCGACGGGAACACGATCACGGCCAACCATGTGACGCTGATCATCCCGCCGGAGCAGGTCAAGCCGGCAGGTGGAACGGCCGCCATTTTCCGAATCAGGAATGGCGACCAGAACTACATCGGCGCCAACCACATCATCTCCAACCTCGATGTGCACACCGTCGTCCTCGACGCGGGAACCACCAACTCCCACGTGTTCGACAGCGGAACGGAGGCGCAACTGCTCGCGAATTCGACAAGCTACGGATTCCGTCCCACGCCGTGACCTCCGGGGGTGCGAGGCGCGACAATCGCCTCGCACCGAGCTCGGACCAGCCCCACACCATTGGAAGGACCCATGTCAAGCACCACCCGTTACGATGTGACCGCCTGGCCTGTCGGGAACGTTGCCGAAGACATCGGTGAAGTGATCAACAGCATCATCGCCGACATCAAACAGCGTCAGAGTGACTCGGACGCTCGAGACGGCGGCAAGCCGGGTGCAGTCATCTACATCCCGCCGGGGGACTACCGCCTCCGCACTCAGGTGCTGATCGACGTCAGCTTTCTTCGGATCGAAGGGTCGGGACACGGCTTCACCTCCTCGAGCATCCGGTTCAACGTTCCGGAAGACGAATGGCCGGATCTTCACGAGCTGTGGCCCGGCGGCAGCCGCATCATCGTCGATATGGCGGCCGGCAGCGGGGAAGAACAGTCCGCAGGAGCCGCATTCCTGGTCAAGAGAACAGGGAGCCCGCGGATCAGCTCCGTGGAGTTCTCGAACTTCTGCATCGACGGGCTCCATTTCGTTGCCGACGGCTCCGACCTGCACCCCGAGAACACCTACGTCAACGGCAAGACCGGCGTCTACGTCGCCAGCGCGAACGACTCCTTCCGATTCAACGGCATGGGATTCGTGTACCTCGAGCATGCGCTCACGATCTACAACGCCGACGCGCTTTCCATCCATGACAACTTCATTGCCGAAAGCGGCAACTGCATCGAGCTACGCGGTTGGGGCCAAGCATCGAAGGTGACCGACAACCTGATCGGCGCGGGGCCCAAGGGTTACTCGATCTACGCAGAGAACCACGGCGGCCTGCTGGTCACGGCGAACAATGTGTTCCCACGCGGGCACAGCAGCGTTCACCTCAAGAGCGTCACCCGCTCCAGCGTGACGAACAACCGCCTGCACTCGTTCTATCCGGGAATGGTGATCCTGGAAGCGAACGCATCCGAGAACCTCATCGCCTCTAACCATCTGCTGCGCGACCGAGAACCGTGGGCGCCGTTCCTCCATGTGGATAACGGACGCGACGACGTTTTCGGGCTGCTCCTGATCGAAGGCAGCAACAACTCGGTCATCGGAAACCACTTCTCCGAGGTCGTCGACTCGCTGAAGCTGCGTCCGGAGGGAGCCACCCCGGTGATTGTCCGGCTCGTGGAGGGTGGTGGGAACTACCTCGCAAGCAACCACGTGGTCGCACTGGATGTTCGCGCCACTTCGGGAGAATCGGCGTTCGATGCCCAGGTGGACGCGCTGCTCGCCACAGCAGCAAGCCAAACCCTGGACGTGTTCACCGTCGTCGTGGAGCCAGCCTCCACCTCCAACACCATTCTCGATTCGGGTACCGCCGTGCAGATCGCGCTGGATGCAGCGGCCAACGCATTCCGGCCCACGCCTACGATCGGTTGACCGAGGCGGCGCCTGCTTCGAGGAGGCGCCGATCGCGTACTTCTCGATCGAGAACGCTGGCTGGCTGGCTGGCTGTGAACGCGGGGGCGGCGTCCGGGCCAGCCCGCGAGATTCGTCGCAGCCTGCGACAGTCACCGCGGACGGCGACATCTGCTCGCAAACTCGGCACCAGCCGCCGAGACCGGCAAATACGACAGCAGGCTTGAAATGTGACAGGCGGCCTGAAGTACGCCACCTACACGCGAGAACAGCAAGGGGCCCACGTAGCCCAAGAACTGACATTGGAGCGAGTGACGGGAATCGAACCCGCGCTATCAGCTTGGGAAGCTGAGGTTCTACCATTGAACTACACTCGCGCGGCCCGGAATCCCAGTAAAACACTGGGATGTGAGGCTGCCGCCCACACTACCCGGTCAACGGTCTTTGGCCAAACCCACCGTTTACTGACGGCGTGGGATGGGAGCGCTCGCCGGCACGAGAGCGACGAGAGCGAGGACGTGGTGCGTCGCACGTCCCAGCCGGATCGTTTCTGACGGACACGACGGGGGCAGACCACGAGCGGAGTGCTCTGGGCGGTCCGTTTGTCCCGCCGAGCCTCGGAGAGATGCTTACGCGACAGGCATCACCCGTGGCGCCGGCCTCCTCCCCCTGCGGGTCGTTCGCGAGCCAGGCCAAGGCCTGGCAACACCTCGAAGACACTGCCTGGCCCCTTTGTTACAACGTGTTCCTCTGCTCGGCCGCCGGGTAGCGGTCGAGGTCGACGATCCACTCGCCCTGCGCGCCGATGCGCCAGGCTTCGTAGCGGACTGCTCGAGCCCACCGGTCCACACGTTCGGTGATCGTCGAAGCCGGATAGTCGGACAGCGACCAGCTCATGGGGTCGTTGATGTACGTAAGTGGTTCCACCCCTGGGGTCACATCGATCACTACGCCGACATTCCCGATCAGGAGGCTCACGAGGCGACGCCCGGCGTACTCTGATGCAGGGTTGCCCGCTGCGACCTGCCGCACAAAATCGTCGGCAAACGACAGGGACCACTCCAGATCTCCGAAGGCACGGTACGGAACAAGCATCCGGCGAGCATCCGTGCCGCGCGCTCCTTTCGCGGCAGAGACGCCATTGTGCCAGCGCCAGATGGCGCGAACCGTATCCGGGAGCTCGACGCCGAAACGCTGCTCGAGCTCCCGGATCGCGGTCTCAGAGATCCCAGGCGCCAGATGACTGGCCACCGGAGCGCCGATACGGCGCAACTCGGCCTCATACGCGTCGAGCGCCCGGATCACCGAATCGGTACTCACGTTGTCAGTGGCCGTTGCAGACCGCGAGAGTCGGGATTGCTGAGGACACCCACGA
This sequence comes from Leifsonia sp., assembly GCF_051955155.1. Taxonomy (NCBI): domain Bacteria; kingdom Bacillati; phylum Actinomycetota; class Actinomycetes; order Micrococcales; family Microbacteriaceae; genus Leifsonia; species Leifsonia sp. The sequence goes on along the minus strand of NZ_JBQCGZ010000088.1, from coordinate 26,599 downwards.
TGGCATCGGTGCGGAAATGAACGCGTCTCCCGAATTCAGGTGGCAGGCACTCACAAATCCACCATATTTGCTTCCCTGGAGGCTGTTCTGTCCGCTGTCGATCACCGCGAGGCTGGGCTGCGGAACAGAGTTCGGTCCGCCTTGCGCGGACGCCCAGAACGGATACTCGTCGCATGAAGTGACCCCGGACACGACGCCAGCGCAAGCGGGCAGCCCCGCGTACCAGCTTCGCGAGCCGGTCTGACTTGCGGACGGCAAGTAGTTCAGCATCGCCCAGGATGGGTACGAGGTGATGGCGGACACATCATGATCGGAGGCCTGCGGCACATCGGATCGACCGGACGCGAAGATCGGTGTGTTCTCGCACTGAGCGTACGGGTCCCCCTTCAACGCACCAGCCATCTGACCCACGCAGGTGTCTGCCAACACCTGCGCCTGCGCAGTGGTCAGGGCGGCGTTCTTCGACGCGATGACGGACGCAACGGACGGAGTGTTCCAGTAGTTCGGAAGAGTCGAGGGACGTCCAGGCAGCGTGGCCGGCGGGGTGGTGTTCGTCCCATCCGCCCATGAAGGCTTCGCCGGCGCTTGTGTGCCATCCCCGACGATCCAGGCTGCTGCGCCCGCGATCGCGGCGACCCCTCCAACGGTGAGCATCGCCTGGAAAGCCGTGGTCGCCGTCGCCCCCGAAGTCTGAGCCGCACTGATGCACTCGATGTACTGATCCGACAATGAACTCCCGAAAGCATGGGTCCCCGGCATCACCAAAACCGTGTCACACACGTCCGTCGCGGTGACGGATGCGGCGGCAAGAGCGGCGCCCAGCGCTGAAATGTCGGGCATCTGTGATGTTGTCTTGATGGTCGTACCAGCCGTGCTCGGCGGCGATGGAGGTTGAACGGACGCTGGCCCCACCCCGGTCCCGGTGTGCCCGAGGAACGATCCGGACGTGCTGACGACCAGCAGTTGGGTGCCCGCATGGGTGTCCTGACCCACGGCCCAATACTGCGTCCCATTGGACAGCACGTAGATCTCAACGTGCGTTGTCGAACCGGGCGTATACCCGTAGGACTGCAGGATGGCAGCGGAGACACCGTTGTAGGTCCCATCCCCCAGTAGCGCGTAGAACTGCATAGCGTTATTGAGGCTGACGAGCGTTGACTGCGTTTGCGAATCGTACGGCGATGATGCTGATGCGGCGCTAGCGGGAACGATGATGCCGATGACCGCGACCAGCGCAGTCGCGAACGCGGCGATGAGACGTTTTTGGCGCATGGAAATGCCCTCCCCCACGAAGAGTTTGCAATTGCCGGGTTGCCCCCCGTCCCCGGCTGGGACGGACAGCTCCCTTCCTACTCCCGAGTGGAATCACCCGGCCAACCCCCGTGAAGGGGTCAGGCGAGTACCTCGGACTGTGCGGAACTCCTCCCGCGTTCGGACGCCCGCGACCTCCTGACCCCAGGCGCCGGCCTGCTCAACCGCCGAAGAGGCGCGCGCCGTGGTCCACGTGGCGTTCCAGCACCTCGGCACGCCACGACGCGTCCGGATCCGGCCCGGTCACACTGCCGTCGTCGCGCTGCCAATCGGGCAGCCGGCCGGTCAGGGCCCAGTGCGCCTGACGGGCCGCCCCGTACGCGGCGTACTCCTCGGAACGCGGGTGGACGACGACGAGTCCGGTCAGGGTGGCGACGGCCTGACGGAGGGAACGTGAACGGGAACCGCCTCCGATCATGGTCACCCGGTCCGCCGTGACCCCGGCGCGGCGGAGGTGTGCGATCGAGTCGGCGGCCGCGGCGGCGACGCCGAGAACGGCAGCCCGAGCCAGGTTCTCCGGCCGCAGATTCGATCGGGTGACGCCCAGGAGCGCCCCGGTCGACGATGGGAAGTGCGGATGGCGTTCGCCGTCGAGGTACGGGAGCAGGCAGAGCCCCTCCGCGTCCCCGGCCGCCAGGGAAGCGAGCTCGTCGAAGGTGTCGAGGTCGATGCTCAGCAGGCGTGCGACGGCGACGAGGACCCGCGCACCGTTGAGCGAGGTGACGATGGGCAGGAACCGCCCGGTCGCGTCCGCCATGTCGTCGACGACACCGTCGGGGTCGTGCAGCGGGGAGGCGGAGACCGCCGTCGCCGTCATGCTGGTGCCGACGGACAGAATGATCTCGTCCGGGCCGGCGGACAGGCCGAGCGCGGCCGCCGGATTGTCGCCGCACCCGGCCCCGAGCACGAGGCCCGCTCGGGTGGTGCCGGCACGCTCGCGCGGCCCGAGCACGCGCGGGGACGCGATCGGGCGGCCGAACGCGAGCTCGGCGGCACTGGAGCTGTAGCCGGACCCCGTGACAGACCAGTAGCCGGTGCTCGACGCGTCCGAGCGATCGGTCGTGGCTTCGGCGGGCCGGGCAAGCAGGTTCCAGGTGAGCCAATCGTGCGGGAGCAGCACGTGGGTGAGCCGCGCGGCGTTCCCCGGCTCGTTGTCGCGCAGCCAGCGCAGCTTCGCCACCGGATGCGCCCCCGTCGGCACGAGCCCGATCTCGGTCGTCCAGCGCTCGCTGCCCCAGTGCGCCCGGAGCGCCAGGCCCGCATCCGCCGCACGGACGTCGTTCCACAGGATGGCGTCGCGGATCGACTCGCCGTGCGCGTCGAGGAAGATGGCCGTGTGCTGCTGTGCGGCCACCGAGAGGGCGGCGACACCGTCGAGCATCCCGGATGTCGCCGCGATGAGGGCGTCCCACCATCTCCCGGGTGCCACGGCGGTGCCGTCCGGGTGCGGCGCAGACGCGCGGCGGACGATCCGCCCGCTCGCCGCATCGACGACGAGGAGCTTGCACTTCTGCGTCGACGAGTCGACACCCGCGACCAGCAGCGGTGCGCTCATCGCCGGGCTCCGATCAGTCGCTCGGCGGTCTCGCTGTCGGTCACGAGGCCGGACAGGAGCCGGGCATTGAGGACGGCCCGGATCGCCCGGGTCTTCGTCGTGCCGCCCGCCACGGCGATCACGGTGGGGACGGCCCTCAGCTGCGCTTCCGTGATCGAGATGCACCGGGCGTCCAGATCGTGCACGACCGTCCCGGCGTCGGTGACGAGCGTCGCGGCCAGTTCTGCGACGACGCCGCGACGGAGCACTCGCTCGCGGTCGAGGTCGGTCAGTGCCCGGTTCTCCATCATGAGCGAATTCCGGGGACGCCACGAGCCGATGGCGCCGACGGCGACCGAGACCCGGTCGAACTGCTCGAAGGTCTGCCGGACGTCCGGCTGACGGCGGACCCCCGCTGCCGCCTGCCTGTCGCTCATCACCAAGGGAGAGTAGATGGGGTGCGGGCGCACCCCGGGGATGGTGCTCAGCCGGCGCATGACCTCGAGCCCGTTCTGCAGGATGGGCCCGGCGGCTCCGGCGAGCTGCACGACCCGGTGGCACGGCAGCTGCTCGAGTCTCCTGGCCATCGCGTTCAGCGTCCGCCCGGAGGTCAGCCCGAGGACATCGTCCTCCGAGAGGATCTCCTGGAGGAGTTCCGCCGCCGCTTCTCCGAGCGAGCTCTGCAACGCCTCCGCCGTGTCCACCGGGACGTCCACGACGACGGCGTGGTCGAGTCCGAAGCGGGTGCGGAGCTCGACGGACAGATCCAGGCGCACTCCGGACGGGCTGACGATCTCGAAGCGGACGATTCCCGATGCGATGCCCTCCTCGAGCAGCCTGCCCACCTTGAAGCGACTGAGGCCGGTCGCCTCGGCGATCTCGATGCGCGTCCGGCCGCGGAGGTAATGCTCTGTCGCGATGTGTGCGATCTGCACGCGCCGGGCCGGGCCTTCTGGTCGTGTCACCTGTGCCTCCATCGATTGCACGACGATGTGCATGTATCGCTCAAGAATTGCTCACCTGAGCAGAGGTTTGCAAAGATGAGAAATACCATCATACGCTCCCGTCGACGGCTCACCCCGCCGCCCGTCCGGAACCGAAGGAGCTTGATGGTGTCACTCGCGTCTCCCGAAGCCGCGATCGCGAGCGCGGCGCTCGTCTGTTCCGGCATCCGGATGTCGTTCGGCGGCATTCCCGTGCTGCGGGGCGTCGATCTCCGGCTTCTGCCGGGAACGGTGACGGCGCTGGCGGGAGAGAACGGTGCGGGGAAGTCGACACTGATGAAGATCGCCTCCGGCCAGTATCGACCAGACGAGGGCACCGTCCGGATCGACGGGGACGAGCTGTCCGCAGGCAGCATCCGCGCCGCCGGCTCTCTCGGCGTCGCGATCGTCCCGCAGGAGCTGGCGTCCATCCCCGAGCTGACGGTGTACGAGAACCTCTTCGTCGGCCGGGAACTCCGCACCCCGCTTCGAACGCTCGACCGCCGGGCGATGGCGCGCGAGGCGCGGGAACGGCTGGGCGCCTTCGGGATCGACATCGACCCGTCCCGACGTATGGGCGGCCTCCCGGTGGGCGTCCGCCAGATCATCGAGATCGTCAAGGCCACCTCGCGCGGAGCCCGCGTCCTCCTCCTGGACGAGCCGACCAGCGCGATCCCGCAGCGCGAGGTCGCCCTGCTGGCGGAGGTCGTCTGCAGCCTCCGCGACCAGGGCGTCGCCATCCTCTTCACGACGCACAAGATGGAGGAGATCCGCGCAATGGCCGACCGGGTCGTCGTCCTGCGCGACGGCAGCCTGGTCGCGGACGCCGCGATAGCCGACATCACGGACGACGGAATCGTCGCCGCCATGATCGGCCGCGAACTCGACACGCTCTTTCCCGATCTGCCGAGCGTGGGGACCGCGGAGACCCTCTCCGTCCACGACCTCGTGATCAGTGCCGGCAGCGCACCGATCAGCTTCACGGTCCGCCGAGGCGAGATCCTGGGCCTCGCCGGCCTCGTCGGCGCCGGCCGCACCGAACTCATCGAGTGCATCTACGGGCTCCGCATCCCCGAACGCGGCACGGTGACCGTCAACGGGCGGGTACTCCGCCGAGGCGCACCGCAGGCATCGATCCAGAGCAACGTCGCCATCGTGCCGGAGGACCGCAAAGGCGCGGGTGCCGTCCTCTCGCTGAGCGTGCTCGACAACGCGACGCTCCCGCGGGTCGCCGCGTTCTCGCGGTCCGGCATCCTGCGCGGCGCGCCACGGCGTGCCGCGATCGATGCGGTCATGCGCTCGATCCGGCTCAAGAGCGACGGCCTCGGGCAGCGCATGGAGAACCTGTCCGGCGGCAACCAGCAGAAGGTCGTCCTCGGTCGCTGGCTGACCGGAGCCGTCGACGTCCTGCTGCTCGACGAACCGACCCGGGGCGTCGACGTCGGTGCCAGGAGCGAGATCTACCGCATCATCACGGACCTGGCGGCCGCCGGCATGGCGGTGGTCATGGCATCGAGCGACATGCCGGAGATTCTGAGCCTGTCGCACCGCGCGCTGGTGCTTCGCGATCGCACCGTCGTCGCGGAGATCTGCCGCCCCGAACTGTCCGATCCTGGCGTCCAGGACACGATCTTCCGCTTCGCGTCCGGCCAGGACGCGCCGTCGGACCGCCCCGCCACCACCGAGGAGACAGCCCGATGACCAGCCAGAGCCCCGGCACCGCGACGTCGCAGACCGCCGCACGTCCGTGGACGGCAGCGCTTGCGGACTTCCTGATCCGTCACATCATGGTCGTCGTCATGCTGGTGATCGTCGCCTTCTTCGCCTACCGCAGTGCGCGGTTCGCGACACCGGACAACCTGGCCACCATCCTCATCGCCGCCGCCCCCTTCGCGCTCATCGCCCTGGGGCAGACCCTGGTCATCCTCACCGGCGGCATCGACCTGTCCGTCGGCAGCGTGATCGCCGCGAGTGCGATGGCCGCGGCGTGGACGGCGAAGCACGTGGGGATCAGTCCGTTCCTCCCCCTCGTCGCCGCACTGCTCACGGGCCTGGTCGCCGGAGCGGTCAACGGCCTCGTCGTCAGCCGTCTGAACGTGCCCCCGTTCATCGCGACGCTCGGCATGCTGACGCTCGCGTCCGGGATCGCCTACGTCATCGGCAACGGCGCGCCGATCAACGGTCTCCCCGCCTTCTTCGGCGTCTTCGCCAACACGCAGGTGTTCGGGGTCACCGTCCCGGTCGTGCTCATGATCGTCGCCATCCTGGGGTTCGCGTTCCTCATGAAGCGAACGAGCTACGGACTGCGCATCTACGCTCTCGGCGGCAACCGCCTGGCAGCAGAGATCGCGGGAGTGCGCTCGCGCGGCGTGCTGTTCAGCGTCTATGCGATCAGCGGCCTGCTCGCCGGCATCTCCGGACTGGTGCTGTCATCGCGTGTCATCACGGGCGCCCCCAACCTGGGCCAGGGGTACGAGCTCGACGCCATCGCCGCGGTCGTGATCGGCGGGGCCAGCCTCATGGGCGGACGCGGCACCGTGTGGGGGACCGCCATCGGCCTGCTGCTCATCCAGACCATCAACAACGGCCTGGACCTGCTCCTCGTGCCCGCGTACTGGCAGAACGTCATCAAAGGCGTGATCATCGTCGCCGCCGTCGCGGTCGACGTCTGGGCCGCCCGACGCCGCCCATGACCGATCCCGGACTCATCCGTCACCAATCACATCCCTCGAAGGAGAAGGAACACATGAACAAGCGGAAACACCTCGTCGGCGCCGCGGTCGTGACAGCGGCGGCCCTCGGCCTCACCGGCTGCGGAGCAGGGGACGGAGAGGCAGGAGGCGAGACCATCACGATCGGCGTGACCGTCTACGACATGTCCTCGTTCATCACCCAGGGCAAGCAGGGCATGGAAGCGTATGCCGCGGCGAACGACATCGACCTCCAGTGGAACTCGGCGGGCGGGGACGTGGCGACCCAGGCGAACCAGATGGACCAGTACATCAGCGCGAAGGTGGACGCCATCATCATCGTGCCCGTCCAGGCCGACTCGCTGCAGCCGCAGGTCGCGGCAGCCGATGCCGCGGACATCCCGGTGATCGCCGTCAACACGGCCCTCTCCGAGGCCTCGCTCGACGCGAGCGTCCAGCCGGACGACGTCGCCGCCGGCGAGCAGGAGGCGAACCAGATGGTCGACGCGCTCGGCCCGAAGGGGGGCAACGTCGTCATCCTCGAGGGACCGCTCGGCAGCTCCCCCCAGATCGACCGCGGCAAGGGTATCGCCAACGTCCTCGACAAGCACCCGGAGATCACCGTGCTCGCGAAGGACACCGCGAACTGGAAGCGCGACGAGGCGGTCAACAAGATGAGCAACTGGGTCTCGGCGTTCGGGTCCACGATCAACGGCGTCATCTCCCAGAACGACGACATGGCGCTCGGCGCCATCCAAGCGCTCCGCGAGGGCGGCCTCGCCGACGTCAAGGTGGTGGGCATCGACGGTATCGAAGACGGCTTGAATGCGGTCAAGTCCGGCGACATGATCGGGACGTCGCTGCAGCACGGCACCGTCGAGCTCGCCACCGGGCTGGCCGTCGCCGCGAAGCTCGTGCGCGCGTAGGACGTCGACAACGAGCCGGTCTACACCATGCCGGCGATCACCTCCGAGAACGTCGACAGCGCCCTGAAGAACGTGGTGACCGATCAGAAGGCGTTCCTCGAGAAGCTGCCGGCCCTCGTCGACGAGAACCTCGCGAACGGGAACATCGCCTACGAAGGCCTTCCCGGCCAGAAGAAGGACTAGGGCAGACGATGACCACCCTCTACAACGACCCCGCCGATTTCGCTGACGAGCAGTTCGCCGGATTCCTCGACATCTACTCCGACCGCCTTCGCGGTGTGCCAGGCGGTGCCGTCGCGCACCGAGGCGAGGCACCGATCGTCGCGGTCGTTGTAGGGGGTGGCTCCGGCCACTACCCGGCGTTCTGCGGTCTCGTCGGACCGGGCCTCGCGTCGGGCGCCGTGGTCGGCAACGTCTTCACCTCGCCGTCGGCGGCGCAGGTCTACTCCGTGGCGAAGGCCGCGCACCAGGGCCGCGGCGTCGTCCTCACCTTCGGCAACTACGCCGGGGACGTGATGAACTTCGGCATCGCCGCGGAACGGTTGCGGCGCGAGGGCATCGACACGCGGATCGTGCTGGTCACCGACGACGTCGCCTCCGCACCTGTTGAGGCCAATCGTCGCGGCATCGCCGGCGACTTCGCGGTCTTCAAGGCGATGGGCGCCGCCGCGGCGGCCGGCTACGACCTGGACGAGGTCGAGCGGGTGGGCAGGGAGGCGAATCGCGCGACCCGGTCGTTCGGGGTCGCGTTCTCCGGCTGCACGATGCCCGGCGCGACGGAACCGCTGTTCACCGTGCCGGCGGGGCAGATGGGGGTGGGCCTCGGCATCCACGGCGAGCCCGGCATCCGCGACGTCCCGCTTCAGCGTGCCCACGATCTCGCCGGCCTGCTCGTCGACGGGGTCCTCTCCGCGGCCGAGGACGACGCGGCGACGCGCGTCGCCGTGATCGTCGACGGCCTCGGGGCGACCAAGTACGAAGAGCTCTTCCTGCTCTGGGGCTCGGTCGGCCCGCTGCTGCGCGAGGCCGGGCTGGAGCCGGTCGATGTCGAGGTGGGCGAGCTGGTCACCAGCCTGGACATGGGCGGATGCTCGCTCACGCTGATGCGGCTCAGCGATGAGCTGGAGATGCTCTGGCGCGCCGACGCGTATGCGCCGGGTTATCGCAAGCACAACGATGCTCTCCGCGGCCTGCGCCCGGTGGACATCGTGGCCGACAGCGCCGAATCGGACGCTCCCCCGGTCGCGACTGCAGCCGCCGCCGAGATCGGCGCCATCGTCACGGCGGCCGTGCACGCCGTCTCCGAGACCATGCACGCGGACGAAGCCCGGCTCGGCGACATCGACGCCGTGGCGGGCGACGGCGATCACGGGCGCGGAATGGTGAAGGGGGCCGATGCCGCCCTGCGCGCGGTGTCGGGTGTCCGGGGCGGTCCCTCCTGGCTCCTGCGGCGCGCGGGCCGGGCATGGGCGGCCGAGGCAGGAGGAACCTCGGGCGTCCTCTGGGGCGCCGGGCTCTCGGCTGCCGGCGATGTCCTGACCGACACGCGCGACCGTTACACCGCGCAGGATGCGGCGGCGGCGGTGGAGGCTTTCGCCGCGGCGATCACCGAGCTCGGCCGGGCGCAGCGGGGCGACAAGACCATCGTCGATGCGCTGGAACCGTTCGCGGGCATCCTCCGCACCGAGGTCGAGAGGGGCCGCCCGCTCGCCCACGCCTGGTCGCTCGCCGCGCGGGAAGCGACCCACGCCGCAGCGGCGACGGCGGCGCTCACGCCCCGGATCGGACGCGCCAGGCCGCTGGCGGCGAAGAGCGTCGGAACTCCGGACGCCGGGGCAACGTCGTTCGCCGCGATCGTCGAAGCGCTCGCGCGCATCGTCGGGCGCCCGACTTCTGCTGAGGAGAGCGGAGCCGGGCGATGACCGCCGCCGGACTGCGCATCGTCGTCGGCAGCGACGATGCCGGTTACGCCTACAAGGACACCCTGATGCGCGACCTGGAGGCCGACCCGCGGGTCGCGTCCGTGGTCGACGTCGGGGTCACCGCCGACGGTCGCACCGACTATCCGCACATCGCCGTCGCGGCCGCCCGGCTCGTCGCGAACGGATCCGCGGACCGCGGGCTGCTCGTCTGCGGCACCGGTCTCGGCGTCGCCATCGCCGCCAATACGGTACCCGGCATCCGCGCCGTGACGGCGCACGATCCGTACTCGGTCGAGCGCAGCGTGCTCTCCAACGACGCGCAGGTGCTGTGCTTCGGGCAGCGGGTCATCGGGCTGGAACTCGCCCGCCGTCTCGCCCGCGAGTGGCTCGCATACCGATTCGACCCGACAAGCCCGTCGGCCGCCAAGGTCGATGCGATCAAGGAATATGAGGAATAGCCATGGATAACAGCTTCTCGAACGACGTCGCAGTCGTCACCGGGGCCGCGAGCGGGATCGGGCTCACCGTCGCACGACACTTCGCTGAACGCGGGGCGCTCGTGGTCGGCGTCGACCTCGGCGAACGCGTCACCGAGCTGATGGCGGAACTGCCCGGGAAAGGACACCACGGCATCGTTCAGGATCTCACCGCCGATGGCGCCGCGGCTGACGTGATCGCCGAGGTCGTCCAGACGGCCGGAGCGCCCAGCATCCTGGTCAACTCGGCGGGGATCGCCCTGCTCGACCCGGCGGTCGATGTGCCTCCCGCGCGCTGGCAGGCGACCATCGACGTCAACCTGAGCGCGAGCTTCTACATGGCGCAGGCGGCGGGCTCGGTGATGCTGGACGAGGGCTATGGGCGCATCATCAGCCTCGCGTCCCAGGCCGCCGTGATCGGCCTCGACCAGCACGCGGCCTACTGCGCGAGCAAAGCGGCGATCGTCGGGCTGACCCGCGTGCTCTCGCTGGAGTGGGCCGGCGGCGGGGTGACCGTGAACGCGGTCTCGCCGACGGTCGTCGAAACACCGCTGGGCAAGGCCGCCTGGGCCGGCGAGAAGGGCGAGAGGGCCAAAGCCGCGATTCCGGCGGGCCGTTTCGCGCAACCCGAGGAGGTCGCGGCGCTGATCGGTTTCCTGGCGGGCCCCGACGCTGCCATGATCACGGGTGCGAACGTGCTGATCGACGGGGGATTCACCGCGGTCTGAAACCGCCTTCAGCGGTGTCCTCCACGTTCGCTCCGCTGAGCGCGACCGTCCTCAGTGTCCCCGGCGCGAGGTCCAGTGTCCACTCGGCGACGTCGGCGACGAAGTGCATGTACGCCGGGTGGCTGAGGTCGTCGGTGCTGTTCACGTAGGAGCCGCCGCCGTCGACGGCGATCAGGATGCGGATGCTGGCCGCCTCCGGGTCCACGGCGGCGAAGTCGCCGGAGGCGATGCCGTCCTCGATGATCGCGCGCAGGCGGGCGCGGTCGAGGGCGTCCTGCTCGCGCAGCGTCTCCTCCAGGCTCGGCGTGAAGCGGGAGAGGTGCCTGGCGTTCAGCCACAGGCGGGCGAGCGGGAGCGAGGCGCCGGTCTCGATGTGGTGGACGAAGTGGGCCAGCCGCTGCAGAGGTGAGCCGGCGTCCGGGAAGAAGCGCTCGCGCTCCAGCGTCGCCGCGCGCACGAAGGCCTCGTCGACCAGGTCCTCCGCGGCGGGGAAGTAGTGCGAGATGAGGCCGGGGCGCACGCCGAGGCGGGTCGCGACCGCACGCAGGGTGATCCGCTCCAGCCCCTCGTCGAGGGCGATGGCCGCCGCCTCGGACAGGATCTCCTCCCTCCGCTCCTCCGGCGGTTTCCGGGAGCGGGGAGGGGGCGTGCTTGACTCCATGCCTCCCATGCTATTGAATGACTGACCAACAGCTTATTGGGCACATGACCAACAGCAACGATGCTCGGTCAGGAAAGAGGCATCCATGTCCGCAACACACGCCCGCGAGGAGCAGTTCGTCGACGCCTCCACGCAACCCGAGACGCGCGGGATCGAGGCCATCGGCGACGCCGAGCGGCACGGGCGGGCGCGCGATCTGTTCTTCGTCTGGGCCGCGCCGGGCGTCAGCATCCTGAACTTCACGATCGGCGCGACGCTCATCCTGCTGGGGCTCGAGATCTGGCAGGCGGTCGCGGTCATCATCGCGGCCGCGCTGCTGTGGGTCTTCCCCGGCCTGATCGCGGCGAGCGGCCCGGCGGCCGGAACCTCGGGGTCGGTCGTGACGCGCGCGATGTACGGCATCCTCGGCAACAAGCTCTTCGTGGCCTTCGTCGGCTGGTTCATCGGCGCCGTCTTCCTCTCGCTGACCTGGCTCGCGTCGTCGTTCATGGGCGCCGACCTGCTCCGGCGGGTCGGCCTCGACGACCCGGTGTGGGTGCCGATCGGCGTGACCATCGTGGTGTCGGCCGTGACCATCGTCGTGGCGATCTTCGGACACGGGCTCATCCTGCGCATCTACCCGATCCTGGCCATCGCGCTGTTCGTGATCTTCATCGCGGTCTCGGCGTTCATCCTGCCGACGGTGGACTGGCAGTACACCTCGCCCGCACCGCTCGGCGGCGTCGAGCTGTGGTCGGCGCTCTCGATCGGCTTCACGATCCTCGCGTCCACGCCGCTGTCGTTCATCAACAGCCCGGACATCGCGCGCTACCTGCCCCGCAGCACGCGGCCCAGGAACATCGCCGCCGCCACCGCCCTGGGCGGCGCGCTGCCCTTCGTGGTGTTCACCACGGTCGGGGTCCTGCTGGCCACGGGGCTGAAGGCGGGCGCCTTCGACGCCGGGATCGACGTCGCCCTGTTCGACCTGCTGCCGCAGTGGCTCGGCCCTGTGCTCGTGATCGGCGTCGTGCTCAACACCATCGCGCTGAACGCGATGACCACCTACACATCGAGCATGGCGCTGCAGGCCATCGGGTTCCGGCTCAAGCGCATCCCGGCGGCGATCATCGTGGGCGTGGTCGGCACCGCGCTGACCATCTACCTGGTGCTCTCGTCCAGCCTGCTGCAGGCGGCGAACCTGATGCTGCAGTTCCTGGTGATCGTCTCCGGTCCCGCGATGGCGATCTTCGTGGTCGACGTGCTGCGTCGCCGCTACATCTACGACAGCGACGCCCTGTTCGACACCCGCCGCGGCGGCCCGTTCTGGTACTCGGCGGGATGGAGCATCCCCGGCATCGCCGCGCTGGTCCTCGGCGGTCTGGTCACGGCCCTCTGCCTGTCGACCGACGTCTGGACCGGCCCGCTCGGCCAGGCGATCGGGCACGTCGACCTCTCGGTGCCGCTCGGGATGATCGTCGCCGCCACCGTGTACGCCCTGTTGAGCCGCGCCCGGCTCGGGAAGGAGGGACGGCTGTGACCGACCCCGCCGCGACCACCCTGTACTGCAACGCCCGCGTCTTCACCGCGGACGCCGATCCCGCCGCCGCCTGGGCCGACGCCGTCGCGGTGACCGGCGAGCGCATCTCCTGGGTCGGCGGCGCCGCCGATGCGCCGGCCGCCGAGCGGGTCGTCGACCTCGACGGCCGCCTCGTCCTGCCGGGGTTCACCGACGCGCACACGCACCTGCTGATGATGGGGGCCGCGCTCGGCCAGGTCTACCTGACCGGCGCCCGCGACCTCGAGGGCATCCAGGCCCTGCTGCGCGAGGCCAGGGCCGCCGACCCCGACGCCGTCGTGCTGCGCGGCCGCGGCTGGCTGTTCGACGCCGTGCCGGGGGGAGCGCCCACCGCCGCGATGATCGACGAGGCGGTCGCGGACATCCCGGTGTACCTGGACGCGAACGACTACCACTCGTGCTGGCTGAACACGGCGGCGCTCGCCGAGCTCGGCATCACCAGGGACACGCCCGACCCGATCGGCGGCGAGATCGTGCGCGACGCCGACGGCGAGCCGACCGGGCTGCTGCTGGAGACCGCCGCGACCCGGTACGCCTGGGCGCAGCGGGACGCGGCGACGACGGACGCGGACCGGGACGCCGAGGTGGAGAGGACGCTCGCGGCGTACGCGGCGGCGGGAGTGACCGGCGCGGTCGACATGGCGATGGACGAGTACGGCCTGGCGGCGCTCCGCCGGGCGCAGGAGCGCCGCGGCGGCGAGCTGCCGATCCGGATCGCCGCGCACTGGCTCGTGAACAACACCGGCGACGATGCGCAGAACCTGGCGCAGGTGGCGGAGGCCGCGCGCATCGCGGCGGAGCCGGCGACGCCGTGGCTCCGGGTCGTCGGCATCAAGCTGATCCTGGACGGCGTGATCGACGCGTGCACGGCCGCGATGCGCCTGCCGTACGCGGACGGCAGCAACGCCGACCCGATCTGGCCGCTGGAGCGCCTGACGCCGGTGGTGATCGCCGCCGACGCCGCCGGCCTGCAGATCGCCCAGCACGCGATCGGGGACTACGCCAGCGAGATCGCGCTGGACGCGCTGGAGCGCGCGGTGGCCGAGAACGGCGAGCGCCCGCGCCGGCACCGGATCGAGCACCTGGAGTACGCGGCGCCCGGAACGGCCGAGCGGATGGCGCGGCTCGGCGTCACGGCGTCGATGCAGCCGGTGCACTCCGACCCCGCGATCTTCGACAACTGGGTGCAGATGCTCGGCGACGACCGGGTCGACCGCGCCTTCCCGTGGCCGGAGTACGAGGACGCGGGCGCGCTGATCGCGTTCTCGACCGACTCGCCGACCGCTCCGCACGCGGCCCTGGCGAACATGTACGTCGCGGCGACGCGGGCGTCCGCCCTGGTGCCGTCGGTGGCCGCTGTGCAGCCGCAGTACGCCCTGCCCCTGGAGCGCGCGATCGCCCACGCGACCAGGGACGCCGCCGCCTCCGTCGGGGATGGCGGGTGGCGCGGCCGGATCGCACCGGGGCACGCGGCGGACCTGGTGGTGCTGGACACCGACGTGTTCGCCGAGGGGCCGTCATCGCTGCTGCGCGCCGGTGTCGTCCGGACGATCGTCGCGGGGCGGACCGTCTACCGGGCGTAGCGCGGGGTGGGCGCTGCGGCCCTCTTGCGCTGCGCCACCTCCGTCGCTAACCTACAACCCAATGGTTGTACGAGAGCTCGCGGACGCAGAAGTCGATCGCATCTTCCAGGCGCTGGCGGATGCGACCCGGCGCGACATCGTCGCGCGCTCGCTGAGCGCGGAGCACTCCGTGAGCGAGCTGGCGGCCCGCTACGACATGAGCTTCGCCGCCGTGCAGAAGCACGTGGCCGTGCTCGAGCGAGCCGGGCTGGTCACCAAGACCGCGCGGGGCCGCGAGCGAGTGGTCAGCGGGGATCCCGAGACCATCCGCAGGGCTTCCCGGCTGCTGGACGGGTTCGAGGCGATCTGGCGGCGCCGCGATCTCGCGATCGACGGCATCCTCGCCGAGGACGCCGGCCACACCGACGAGAGGAACGGCCGATGACCTTCATCGAATCGACAAAGGACGCCGACGCCCTGACGCTCACGATCGTGACCGAGTACGAGGCGCCGCGCGAGCGGGTCTGGCAGCTCTGGTCCGACCCGCGCCAGCTGGAGCGCTGGTGGGGGCCTCCCGGCTACCCGTCGACGTTCGAGGTGTTCGAGTTCGAGCCGGGTGGACGCGCGACCTACTACATGGCCATCCCGGACGGTTCGAAGGCCTGGGGCTGGTGGCGGTTCATCGAGATCGAGCCGACCAGCAGGATCGTGGTGGACGACGGCTTCGCCGAGGAGGGCGGCGCGCCGGCCACCGGCGAGGCGGGACGCATGACGGCGACCTTCGCCGAGCGCCACGGGCGGACCCGGATGACGATCCTCTCCCGGTTCGCGAGCGTCGAGCAGATGGACGAGCTGCTCGCGATGGGCCAGGAGGAGGGCATGATCCAGGCGCTCACCCAGGTGGACGCGATCCTCGCCGGCTGACTAGCGCGCGCCGGGGAACGCGCGCAGGGCGCGCGAGACGACGCGCAGCAGTTCCGCGCGCGTGGCGCCGCCCGCGGCCTGCACGGCCAGCCCGGCGGAGACGGTGTTGACGTACTTGGCGAGCTCTGCCGGGTCCTCCGCGGCGTCGAGGTCGCCCTCGGCGATCGCGCGCGCGAAGCGCTCGGCGAACCGGGCCTCGCCGAGCGCGCGTCGTTCGGCCAGGTACTGAACGACCCTGTCGTCCTCGGGGGAGGCGCTCAGGCCGCCCTGGATCGACAGGCAGCCGGGCGGGCGACCCTGCGTCGTGACCGCCTCGGCGTTGTCGTGCAGGTAGCGCTCGGCCACCTCGAAGGCCGTCGGCGCCGCGAGTGCCGCGTCGACGTAGGCCATGTCGACGCGCGCGTAGCGGTCGACCGCGAGCTTGAAGGTGTCCTCCTTGTTGCCGAAGGCGTTGTAGAGGCTCGGCCGGTTGATGCCCATCGCGTTCGTCAGATCGGCGAGGCTGGTGCCCTCGTAGCCCTGCCGCCAGAACACCTCGATCGCCGCATCCAGCGCCGCGTCGAGGTCGAACGCGCGGGGCCTGCCGCGGGTCGCGCTCATCGCTCGTCCCTCCGTCGATTGCATACCGATCGGAACACAATACGCCACCCGCGGCCGCGCCGGCTCAGATCTGGCTGGCCCCGCCGTCGATGTACAGCTCCGACCCGGTGACGTACGAGCTTCGGTCGGACGCGAGGTACAGCACCGCCTCGGCGATCTCCTCAGGCGAGCCGAGCCGCTTCATCGGGACGCCTGCGGCGAGCCCGTCGAGCAGCGCCTCCGCCTGCTCCGGGGTGGCGAGAGCGCTCAGTCCCGGCGTCGCGATGGGTCCCGGTGCGATCGCGTTCACCCGGATGCCGCGGCCGACGAGCTCCGCCGCCCAGCTGCGCACGAAGCTGCGGATGGCCGCCTTGGACGCCGCGTACACGCTGAACGACGGGCTGCCCTTCACGTCGATGTTGGATCCGGTGAGGATCACCGAGGACCCGCTGTGCAGGTACGGCAGCGCCTTCTGGACGGTGAACACGGTCCCGCCGACGTTCGACTCGAAGGTCGAGGCGAAGTGCTCCCAGCTGATGTCCTCGAGCGCGGCGAACTCGCCGCCTCCCGCGTTCGCGAAGACCACGTCCAGTCCCCGGCCGCGCTCGGCGACCACCGCGAACAGCGCGTCCAGCTCGTCCAGCGACGAGACGTCCGCGGCTACGGTCGTCACCGCGTCGCCCAGCTCTGCGGCGACCGCGTCGAGCCTGTCGCGGTTGCGGCCCGTCACGATGACGTGCGCGCCCTCCGCGGCGAATCGCCGTGCGACCGCGAGGCCGATCCCGGACGTCCCGCCTGTGACCAGCGCCGTCGTGTCCTGAAGCTCTCCCATGACTGCCATCTCCCTAATCTGTATCGGTCAGTACAAAAAGAAGATAGACCCGTGGAGTCGAGAATGCAAATATGTACCGATTGGTAAGTTATGAGAACAGGCGCGCGACGGCGTCCGCGCGCGCGTCGTCGAGTGCTGCATCCAGGCGGCCGTGCGCCGCGAGCTGGCTGATGCCGTGCAGAGTGCTCCAGAGCAGCTCGGCGCGCACCGCGCGCTCCCTCGCGTCCGCGCCGCCGACCGCCTGCTCGAGCAGCTCGAAGCCGCGGCGGAGCGCGGCCGGAGTGTCGTCGGAGGCGAATGCGATGCTGCTGCGCGCCGACGCCATCGCCTCGTACACGGCGGGATGCTCGCGGGCGAAGTCGAGGTAGGCGGCCACCAGCGCCGGCAGGGCATCCGTGCTCCCGGTGCCGGCATCCATCGCCGCCGCGAGTTCCGTGTATCCGTCGACGACGACCCGGCCGACGATGTCCTCCCGGCCGCCGGGGAAGTGGCGGTACAGGATCGGCTGGCTGACCCCGATCTCGTCGGCGAGACGGCGGACGGTGACGGCGGGCCAGCCCTCGCGCTCTGCGATCTCCCTCGTTGTGCGGACGATCCGCGTCTCGCGCTCGCGGAATCGTTCGGAGTCTTGCGCGGACCTGGGCATGCGGCTACATTAGCACCGCTAACAGTTAGCGCCGCTAACACCTATCAATCGAATCGGAGACACCATGCCCATCGCCATTGCCATCAGCGCGACCCTCGCCATCCTCAGCCTCGCCGTCATCTTCGGAACCGACATGAGCGTCGCTGTCGTGCAGCGCGCGGTCTACCGGGAGCTCGACGACCGCACCATGGTCCGCGTGGTCGGCCGCGGTCACTTCTACGGCGACCGCCGCTTCCCCGTGATCGGCATCGGCGGGACGATCGCGACGGCGGCGACCGTCGTGCTCGCCTTCGTCGGCGTCTCGCCGCTGGCGGGGACGCTCGCTGCCGCCGGGCTTGTGCTCCTCCTGATCTGGCTGGCGCTCTTCGCCACGATCGCCAAGCCCATCAACGCCGTGCTGACGGCCGCCGCGGACGCGGGCGAGGCCCCCTCGGACGCGCGCGCCCTTCAGGACCGCTGGGAGTCGATCATCGTCCCGCGTGCCATCCTGCTCGGCCTCGCGATCGCCCTGCTCTGCGCGACGCTGTTCCTGGTGTGAGGCGGGCGCGCCGCTGCGGCGTCCGGGCGCTCAGCCCTCGCGCACGTACGTCGACAGCTCCGGCCCCGGCTTCAGCACGCTGTTCACGATCGCCTGGATGCCGAACTCGCTCGCCGCGGCCAGGTCGATCGCGGTCGGGTCGAGCAGCCACTGCAGCTGGAGGCCGTCCATCACGGCGAGGATGGCCGCGGAGGCCTTGTCGATCGCCACGGGATCGGTCACATCCTCCTGCGCGCAGAGCTCGCGGAACGCTTCGTCCACCTCGCCGCGCAGCACGCGGTAGCGCTCCTGGAAGAACTCCTTCGCCGGGTGCTCCTCGGTCACGGACTCCGCAGAGAGCACGGTGTAGACCTGCACGATCCCCGGGCGCGTCGCGTTCCGGATCATCGTCCGCACCAGGTGCATGAACAGGTCGGGACCGCCAGGGATGTGCCGGTCTGCGAGGTGCGCGACGTCGTCCTGGTCGCGGAACTCCAGCACCTCCAGGAGCAGCTTCTGCTTCGACCCGAAGTGGTGCAGCACGCCGGCGTGGGTCATCCCGACCTGCTCCGCGATGTCCGCCAGGGTGCCGTTCGTGGAGCCCTTCGTGCCGAAGATCTCGATGGCAGCACGAAGGATGTCCTTGCGCTTGCGCTCAGTCTCCGGGCGGGGGTTGGCGCTGCCGCTGGTCGTGGCCATCCAGGGCGTCCTTCGTTCGTGGTGCTTGCGGGGCAGCTTAGCACTGGGTAACCTCTCTCCAACTTGCTTTCTGACCAGTAAGCAAGTTAGGTTCAGCCGACACCCTGCACCACTGGCACAACGAATGTGCGGTCACAAAGGAGAAGCAATGAGGCTTAGGAAATACGCGATCACGGGCGCGGCGATCGTCGCTCTCGGCGCCCTGGCGCTGACGGGATGCTCGTCCAACGACTCCGGCGGAGCGAAGGCGTCCGGCGGGGGTAAGTCGCTCACCGTAGCGAAGCCGGACGGCTCGGCCGTCCTCGCCACCGAGATCAACAACCCGTTCATCGCGACCGGCTCCGGCATGTCGCTCGGCTACGACCGGATGATCTTCGAGCCGCTCGCGATCGTGAACCCGGTCGGCAAGAACGAGACCACCCCGTGGCTCGCGTCGAAGGTCCAGTGGAACGCCGACTACACCCAGCTCACCGTCACGCCGCGCTCCGGCGTGAAGTGGAGCGATGGCAAGCCGTTCACGGCGGACGACATCGTCTTCACCTTCAACCTCATCAAGAAGACCCCCGCGCTCGACCTCGCGGGCCTGAAGCTCGCCGACGCCAAGAAGGACGGCGACAACGTCGTGCTGACCTTCACGGAGTCGAAGTACGTCAAGCAGGGCGACGTGCTCCAGACCTCGATCGTCCCCGAGCACCAGTGGAAGGACATCGCGGACCCGACGAAGGACCCGGTCAAGGACGAGGTCGGCACCGGCCCGTACACGATCAAGAGCTTCTCGTCGCAGGGCGTCGTGCTCACCGCGCGCAAGGACTACTGGGGCGGCACCGTCCCCGTCCCCGAGCTGAAGTACCTCGAGTACAACGACAACACCGGCCTGCTGCGCGCGCTGCAGAACGGCGAGGCCGACTGGGCGCAGATCTTCATCACGGACTACCAGAAGAACTACGTCGACAAGGACCCGAAGCACAACGTCTTCTGGGGCGCGAACGTGCTGAGCCCGGACATGATCCTGGTCAACACGACCAAGGCGCCGTTCAACGATGTGGCGTTCCGCAAGGCCGTCAACATGGTCATCGGCCGCAAGGCCCACGCCGAGAAGGCGCGCGGCAACGCCGGCCCCGAGCTGACCAACGTCACGGGCATCCCGCAGCCCACCGGTGACCAGTACATCGCCCCGGAGTACAAGGACAAGAACTTCTCCATCGACGTCGACGGAGCCAAGAAGGTCCTCAGCGACGCGGGCTACACCTGGAAGAGCGGCGCGCTGATCGACCCGTCCGGCAAGCCCGTCTCCTTCACCCTGCAGGACCCGCAGGGCTGGAACGACTACGTGACCGGCATCCAGCTGGTCGCCACCCAGGTCAAGAGCACGCTCGGCGCCGACGCCAAGGTCGCGACGCCCGACGCCGACACCTGGACCACCAACGTGGCCACCGGCAACTTCGACGCCGTGCTGCACTGGACCGGCTCCGGCTCCAACCCGTGGCACATCTACGACGACACCATGAACGGCGCCTACCTCGACCAGGCGTCCGGCGGCAAGGTGGCCGACAACTTCGGCCGCTACAACAACCCGGAGGCGACCGCCCTGCTCAAGGAGTACGCGCAGGCGTCCGACGAGGCGGCCCGCACGGCGGCCCTCAACAAGATCCAGAAGATCTTCGTGGACGACGTCCCTGCCATCCCGATCGGCACGCACCCGCAGCTCGGCCAGTACAACACCCGCAGCTACACCGGGTGGCCGAGCGAGAGCGACCAGTACGCGACCGCGGACCCGACCCAGCCGTCGGCCGTCCAGGTGCTGATGAACCTGAAGCCCGCGAAGTAGTCATCGCCCCACCCGTCCGGGACGGACGACGGCCGCAGGCCGGAGTGCGTCCCGGACGCTTCGCGGGACACGGAAAGCGACGAACCATGACAGACTCCCTTCTCTCTGTGCGCGACTTCTCGGTCGTGTACGACGTCGACCCGCCGGTCGCGGCGGTCAAGAACGTCACCATCGACATCGAACGCGGCGAGATCGTCGGCCTGGCCGGCGAGAGCGGCTGCGGAAAGACCACCCTCGCCTACGGCATCCAGCGGCTGCTGCGGCCGCCCGCCGTCATCACGAGCGGCGACGTCGTCTTCCACGACAAGGACGGCGACGACATCGACATCAACTCCCTCGACGTGGAGCAGATGCGCCGCTTCCGCTGGGACAAGGTCTCGATGGTCTTCCAGGGCGCGATGAACGCGCTCAACCCGGTGGCCACCATCGGCTCCCAGCTCGACGACGTCTTCCAGGTGCACCGGCCGGAGCTCGGCCGCGCCGAGCGCAAGGCGGCAGTGGTCGAGCTGCTGGAGATCGTCAAGGTCGGCGGCCAGCGCGCCCGCTCCTACCCGCACGAGCTCTCCGGCGGGATGCGGCAGCGCGTCATGATCGCGATGGCGCTCGCCCTCCGCCCCCAGCTCATGGTGATGGACGAGCCGACGACGGCGCTCGACGTCCTGGTGCAGCGCGAGATCCTCAAGCAGATCTCGCAGCTGCGCCACGAGTTCGGCTTCTCAGTGGTCTTCACCACCCACCACCTGCCCCTGCGCCTGCACAACAGCGACCGCATCGCGATCATGCGCGAGGGCGAGATCGTCGAACTGGCGACGGCCCAGCAGATCTGGGACGACCCGCAGCACGAGTACACGCGCAAGCTCCTCGCCTCGTTCCCGCGGCTGACCGGAGAGAGAGGAGTGGTCGCGCGATGACGACGCTCGAGTTCAGGAACGTGACCAAGATCTACAACGTCCGCGGGGCCGGCCAGCTCAAGGCCCTCGACGACGTCAGCTTCACGCTCACCTCGCACCGGACGATCGGTCTCGTCGGCCAGTCCGGCAGCGGCAAGTCCACGATCGCGAAGATCCTCACCCAGCTGGAGACGCCGACGAGCGGAGAGGTGCTGCTCGACGGCGAGCCCATCCCGCGCTCCGGTAAGCAGCTGCGGACGTACCGCCAGCAGCTGCGGATGGTGTTCCAGGACCCGTTCGCGTCGCTGAACCCGTACCACTCCATCCGCCACCACATCGAGCGCCCGCTGCGCCTGGACAAGGTCGTGCCGCGCACGCAGGTCGACGACGAGGTGCGCAGGCTGCTGCTCCGGGTGCGCCTGGACGCGGACGCGGTGATCGACCGCCGTCCGCACGAGCTCTCGGGAGGCCAGCGGCAACGGGTCGCGATCGCGCGCGCACTGGCATCGCGCCCGGCGCTCCTGGTCGCGGACGAGCCGGTGTCCATGCTGGACGTCTCGATCCGGCTCGGTGTGCTCAACCTCCTCGCCGACCTGCAGCGGGAGGAGGGACTCGGCGTGCTGTACATCACCCACGACCTCGCGACGGCCCGCCACTTCAGCGACGAGATCATGGTGCTCAACCAGGGCAGCGTCGTCGAGCGCGGACCGGCGGACGACGTCATCCTGAACCCCCAGGACCCCTACACGCGCGAACTGCGCGCCGCTTCGCCCGACCCCGAGAAGCACTTCCGGGAACTGTCGGCACAGACCTCGGGAGGTGCGCGGTGAGCGCGGATTCGCAGACCTCGATCGACCCGACGCTCGTCGGCACCACGGCCGCCCGCACGGAGCGCGGCGGCCCGCGCGTCCCGTGGCGCTTCATCGGCGGACGGGCCGCGTTCTACCTGTTCACGCTGTGGGCGGCCATCACGGTCAACTTCTTCCTGCCGCGCATGATGAAGGGCGACGCCGTCACCTCGTTCATGGCGCGGAGCCAGGGCCAGCTGACCCCGGACGCCGAGAAGGCGCTGCGGGCGATGTTCGGCCTGGACACGTCCGTCCCGCTCTGGCAGCAGTACCTCGACTACTGGAACATGCTGCTGCACGGCAACCTCGGTGTCTCGATCTCCACCGGCATGGCGCCGGTGGGGGAGGCGATCGCCTCCGCCCTGCCGTGGACGCTCGGCCTCGTCGGCGTCGCGACGATCATCTCGTTCGCGATCGGGACCGGCCTCGGCGCCATCATCGGCTGGCGGCGCGGCAGCCGGCTGGACGCGTTCGTCCCGGTGACCACGTTCCTCGGCACCATCCCGTACTTCTGGCTCGGGCTCATCTTCATCGCCGTCTTCTCGACGACGCTCGGCTGGTTCCCCGCCGGGCACGCGTACGAGGTCGGCGTCGAGCCGGGCTGGAACGCGGAGTTCATCTCGCAGGTCGTCTCGCACGCCGTGCTGCCGGTGGCCACCATCGTGGTGGTCTCGCTCGGCGGCTGGGTGCTCGGGATGCGGAACATGATGCTCACGGTCCTCGACGAGGACTACATCACGGTCGCGCAGGCCAAGGGCATGCCCAACCGGCGGGTGCTGTGGCGCTACGCCGCCCGCAACGCGGTGCTCCCGCAGATCCAGAGCTTCGCGCTCGCGCTCGGCTTCATCGTCGGCGGCACCCTCGTGATGGAGATGGTGTTCTCCTACCCGGGCATCGGCCTGCTGCTGCTCAACGCCACCAACGCGAAGGACTACGCGCTGATGCAGGGCATCTTCCTCGTGCTCGTCCTGGCCGTGCTGGTGGCGAACATCCTGGCGGACATCGCCTACGCCATCCTCGACCCGCGCACCCGGCAGACGGAGGCCTGATCATGACCCGCGTTTCCCCCGACCCATCGACCGAGAACCTGACGGCCCCGGATCCGGCTCCCGCCGCCGGTGTCGGCGTTCCCGAGACGGCCGCGCTGCTGGCGACACGGCCCGCGCGTCCCGTTGCCAAGGTCACCTTCCTCTCGCAGCTGCGCGCGTCGCTCGCGATGTTCAGCAACCCGAAGTCGGCGACCGGCCTGATCATCATGGGCGTGTTCGTGCTCGTCGCGATCTTCGCCCCGCTGATCGCCCCCGGCGACCCGAACGCGCAGCACCTCGACGCGACCCTGCAGCCGCCGTCGTGGGAGCACCTGCTCGGCACGACCCACATCGGGCAGGACGTCTTCGCCCAGCTTGTCTACGGCACCCGCGGCGTGCTCGTCGTCGGGTTCCTCGCCACGATCATGGCGACCATCGTCGCGGTCGCCGTCGGTGTGACCGCCGGCTACCTGCGCGGCTGGAAGAGCGAGTCGCTGTCCGCGCTGTCGAACGTGTTCCTCGTCCTCCCCGCCCTGCCGCTGATGATCATCGTCGCCTCGCAGTTCGAGGACCCGCCGCTGTGGCTCATCGCGGGCGTGCTCGGCCTGACCGGCTGGGCGTGGGGCGCGCGCGTGCTGCGCGCCCAGACGATGTCGCTGCGCAACCGCGACTTCATCCAGGCGGCGCGCGCCAACGGCGAGCCGCTGCACCGCATCATCCTCGTCGAGATGCTGCCGAACCTGATGGCGATCATCGCCTCGAGCTTCGTCGGGACCATGACCGCCGCCGTGCTGGGACTGACGACGCTGGCCTTCATCGGCGTCATCCCGGTGTCCAACCTGAACTGGGGCACCATCCTGTTCTGGGCGCAGCAGAACAACGCGTTCCCCGACTACTGGTGGTGGTACGTGCCGGCCGGTCTCTGCATCGCCCTGCTCGGCGTCGCGCTGTCCCTTGTCAACTTCGGCATCGACGAGTACGTCAACCCGCGCCTGCGCTCCGCAGGCGAGCGCGCCCGCGCCATGAAGAAGAAGGGCATGAACATCAACGCCACCGTCACCCAGGTCCGCTCGTCGGAAGGCACCGCCGAATGACGTCGACCCTGCCGACGCAGGCCGTCCGCCCGGACGGAGCACCCCTTCCCTTCCGAGACCCGACCCTGACCACGCCGGAGCGCGTCGCCGACCTCCTCGGCCGCATGACCGTGGAGGAGAAGATCGGCCAGATGCTGCAGCTGGACGCGCGGGACGACCTGCGCGACCACGTGCTGCGGCGTCACGTCGGCTCGATCCTGCACACCTCCCCGGAGCGCATCCTGGAGGCGAACCGGCTGACCGCGGAGACCCGGCTGCGCATCCCGCTGCTGGTGGGCGAGGACTGCATCCACGGCCACTCGTTCTGGCCGGGCGCCACGATCTACCCGACCCAGCTCGGCATGGCGGCGTCCTGGGACGCGGAGCTGCTCGAGCGCGTCGCGCGGGCCACCGCGGAGGAGGTCGCCGTCACCGGAGTGCACTGGACGTTCTCGCCCGTGCTCTGCATCGCGCGCGACCTGCGCTGGGGCCGGGTCAGCGAGACGTTCGGCGAGGACCCGTTCCTGATCGGGGAGCTCGCGAGCGCGATGGTCCGCGGCTACCAGGGCGACGGCCTCGACGACCCGACCGCGATCCTCGCGACGGCCAAGCACTTCGCCGGCTACTCGGAGACACAGGGCGGCCGGGACGCGAGCGAGGCCGACATCTCCCGGCGCAAGCTGCGCAGCTGGTTCCTGCCGCCGTTCGAGCGTGTCGCCCGCGAGGGCTGCCGCACGTTCATGCTCGGCTACCAGAGCACGGACGGCGTGCCGATCACGGTCAACGACTGGCTGCTCAGCGAGGTGCTGCGCGGCGAGTGGGGGTACACCGGGACGCTCATCACCGACTGGGACAACGTGGGCCGGATGGTGTGGGAGCAGAAGGTGCAGCCCGACTACGCGCACGCCGCCACCGCGGCGGTGACGGCCGGGAACGACATGGTCATGACGACGCCGCTGTTCTTCGAGGGCGCGCTGGAGGCGGTGGCCTCCGGCCTGCTCGCGGAGGACGCCTTCGACGCCGCGGTCGCGCGCATCCTGACCCTCAAGTTCGACCTCGGGCTGTTCGAGGACCCGCGCCTGCCCGGCGCGGACCTGGACGCGGTGGTCGGCAGCCCCGAGCACGCCGCGCTGAACCTGGAGGCGGCCCGCCGCTCGCTCGTCCTGCTGGAGAACGACGGGACGCTGCCGCTCGCGGCGGGCGCACCGGACGCCCCGGTCCGGGTCGCGCTCGTCGGTCCGCTCGCGGACGACGCGCAGACCCAGCTCGGCGACTGGGCGGGCGGCTCCGGTCAGGCCGGCTGGCTGGACGGCCAGCCGCGCGAGATGATCAGCACGGTGCGCGACGGCCTGGAGGCCGTCGACGGGGTGCGGGTCAGCTACGCCCGTGGCGCCGACATCCTCACGCTCGAGGAGGACCCGCGCGGCAGCACGTTCCCGGACGGGCAGCCGCGGCCGCCGCTGGTGGTGCCGTGCCCGCCGGACGCGGAGCTGATCGCCGAGGCGGTCGCGGCCGCGTCGGCCTCGGACGTGGTCGTGGCCGTCGTCGGCGACCGGATCGAGCTCATCGGCGAGGGCCGTTCCACGGCGACGCTGGAGCTGATCGGCGGCCAGAACGCGCTGCTCGACGCGCTGATCGCGACCGGGAAGCCGGTGGTCGTCGTGCTGCTCGCGTCCAAGCCGCTGGTGCTGCCCGCCTCCACCGCGCGGGCCGCCGCGGTGATCTGGGCGGCCAACCCGGGGATGCGCGGCGGCCAGGCGCTGGCCGAGCTGATCACGGGCGCCATCGAGCCCTCCGGCCGGCTGCCGATCTCGTTCGCGCGGCACGTCGGCCAGCAGCCGACGTACTACAACCAGATCCGCGGCCAGCACGGCGACCGCTACGCCGACCTCACGCAGGCGCCGGTGTGGGCGTTCGGTCAGGGGCTGTCGTACACGACGGTCGAGTACGCGGACCTCGCGCTCGCGCGCACCGAGCTGAGCCTCCGCGACGAGCTGGTGGCCGAGGTGACCGTGAGCAACACCGGCGACCGCCCGGTCCGCGAGACCGTGCAGCTCTACGTCCGCGACACCGTCACGAGCGTGAGCTGGACCGACCGGGAGCTCAAGGGCTACCGCCAGGTGGACCTCGCGCCCGGCGCGTCCGAACGCGTGCGCCTCACGCTCCCGGTCGCCGAGTGCACGATCGTGGATGCGGCGGGCGAGCGCCGTGTGGAGCCGGGCGACTTCGAGCTCCTCGTCGGCCCCTCCTCGCGCTCCGCCGACCTGCTCGCCGCCCCCTTCACCGTCGCCTGACGCCCCGCCGCCATCGCGTCCGGCGTTGCGCCACCCACAACCCCCGTGCGCGCGGGGCGTAACCCCGCAGCCTGGGCGGGCGGGGGGCGGGGG
>NZ_JBQCGZ010000087.1:0-23817 GCF_051955155.1 Leifsonia sp. | reverse complement strand
GGCCGCCGAAAGGAGGTTGCCCGGTGGGTTCATGTACCGAACGGCCGCGGTTTCGAAGGGCACGGCCGCGCGGCACGCCCTTTTGGGGGGGGGGTCGATTCGGATCGCCGCCCCCTCCCACGAACCACCCACGATTGGCTTCCATGACAGCGACGGTCAGCGGGCCTGAGGCGCCGACGGCGCCCGGCCCCGAACGAACCAAGGCGCGGCGTTCCGGAGGCGGCCTCGGCCGCTACATCCTCGTCCGCGCCCTCCTCATCATCCCCACGATCTTCATCCTGGTGACGGTCGTCTTCTTCCTGATGCGCTCCACCGGCGACCCGATCACCGCGGCGCTCGGCGGCAAGCTCCCGCCCGCCCAGCTGCAGCAGCGCATCCACGAGGCCGGCTACGACCGGCCGCTCATCGTCCAGTACGTCGAGTACCTCGGACAGATCCTGCGCGGCGACTTCGGGACGACGTTCACCGACCACCAGCCGGTGACCCAGGTGCTGCTCACGTACGGCGCCGCGACCCTGGAGCTGGCGTTCTACGCGCTCATCGTCGCGTTCATCGTCGGCATCCCGCTCGGGATGGTCGCCGCGTACTACCGCGACCGCTTCGGCGACGCCGCCCTGCGCGTGTTCGCGATCCTCTGCTACGCGACCCCGGTGTTCTTCGCCGGCATGGTGCTGAAGCTGGTCTTCTCGGTCTGGCTCGACTGGCTCCCGGTCGCCGGGCGCGCGTCCACGAGCTCGGAGATCGAGATGCAGACCCTCGAGAACAAGACCGGGATCTACCTGATCGACGCGTTCCAGACCGGCGACCCCGCCGTCGTCGCCGACGTGCTGCTGCACGCGGTGCTCCCGGCGGTCACCCTGGGCCTGCTGACGGCCGGCATCTTCCTGCGCCTGGTGCGCACCAACGTCATCGGGACGCTGTCGACCGATTACGTGGATGCGGCCCGGTCGCGCGGCGTCCGCGAGAGTCGGCTGGTGCGCAAGCACGCCTACCGGCCGGCGCTCATCCCGATCATCACCGTGATCGGCCTGCAGATCGCGCTGCTGCTCGGCGGCGCGATCCTCACCGAGACGACGTTCGAGTGGAAGGGCCTCGGCTTCCAGCTCTCGCACTACCTGCAGTCGCGCGACTTCGTCGCCGTGCAGGGACTCGTCGTCCTGCTCGCCGTGATCGTCGCCGTGACGAACTTCATCGTCGACATCATCGCGGCCCTCATCGACCCGAGAGTGAGGTACTGACATGGCCTCGGGCAAGCGCACCATCTGGAGCCGCCTCCCTGTCGTCCACCAGCTGCGCCAGTCCGTCGGGCTGCAGCGCGGGATGCTCATCGCCGGCCTGTCGCTGACCGGCCTGTTCATCCTCATCGCGGTGTTCGCGCCGCTGATCGCCCCGTACGGGTTCGCGCAGCTGAAGGACGCGAACGGCCAGTTCGGCTCGCAGCAGCCGCCGAGCGCAGCGCACATCTGGGGCACCACCGTCGGCGGCTACGACGTGTTCTCGCGCGTGATCTGGGGAGCGCAGACCGCGATCCTGGTGATCGTCGTCGCGGTCATCCTCTCGATCTTCGCCGGCGTGATCCTGGGCCTGGTGTCCGGGTACTTCGGCGGCTGGGTGGACCGGGTGCTGGTCGTGATCGCCGACGCGATCTATGCCTTCCCGTCCCTGCTGCTGGCGATCGTCATGGCCATCGTCATCTCGGGCGGCCAGTCCAGCCTGTGGGGCGGCATCCTGGCGGCGGCGATCTCGATCACCGTGGTCTTCATCCCGCAGTACTTCCGGGTCATCCGGTCCGAGGTCGTACGGATCAAGTCGGAGGCGTACGTCGAGTCGGCCAAGGTGGTCGGAGCGAGCCACGGCCGGATCATGTTCCGGCACGTGCTGCGCAACTCCACTAGGACGCTTCCGCTGATCTTCACGCTGAACTCCTCGGAGGCGATCCTGACGCTCGCGGCGCTCGGCTTCCTCGGCTTCGGCATCGAGCCGACGGCCGCCGCCGAGTGGGGCTACGACCTCAACAAGGCGCTCTCCGATGTCACCAGCGGGATCTGGTGGACGGCGATCTACCCCGGCCTCGCGATCGTCCTGGTGGTGCTCGGCATCACCCTGGTCGGCGAGAGCCTGAACGACCTGGCCGACCCGCGCCTGCGCGGCCGCCGCCGTGCCGCGGTGGCGTCCGGCGAGGTGGCCGAGACCTCCGTGGTCCCCGGCGGCCCGCTGCTCGCCGGTCCCGGCGGCCTGGACGGGCTCGAGGGCGGAGAGTCGTTCGACGAACACGGAATCGAGGTCAAGCCATGAGCGACGTCGTGCAGATCGACAACCTGTCGGTGTCCTTCGCCACCGACGCCGGCGCCGTCAAGGCCGTCGACGACGTGAGCCTGCGCGTCGCCCCCGGCGAGGTGCTGGCGATCGTCGGCGAGTCCGGCTCCGGCAAGACCGTGACCGCCAAGACCATCCTCGGCCTGCTCCCGGAGACGGCGACCGCCTCGGGCGCCGTCATCCTGCGCAGCAAGGACGGCACGAGCGAGGCTGACGTCGTCACGCTCTCCAAGAAGCAGCTGCGCGACGTGCGCGGGACCGACGTCGCGATGGTCTTCCAGGAGCCGTCGACGGCGCTGAACCCGGTGTACACGGTCGGCTGGCAGATCGCGGAGGGACTGCGGGCACACGGCTCGCTGTCCAAGAAGGAGGCGATGGCGCAGGCCGTCGAGATCCTCGGCCGGGTCGGCATCCCCGAGCCGGAGAAGCGGGTCAAGTACTACCCGCACCAGTTCTCCGGCGGCCAGAAGCAGCGCGTCGTGATCGCGATGGCGCTCGTGCTGAACCCGGGCCTGATCGTGGCGGACGAGCCGACGACCGCGCTGGATGTGACGGTCCAGGCCGAGATCCTCGACCTGCTCCGCCGCTGCCGCGACGACTTCGGCGCCGCGATCGTGCTGATCACCCACAACATGGGCGTCGTCGCCGACCTCGCCGACCGGGTGGCCGTGATGTACCAGGGCAAGCTCGTGGAGGAGGCGGATGCGCGCACGCTGTTCGCCGCACCGCAGGCCGAGTACACGAAGAAGCTGCTGGCGTCCGTCCCGAAGATCGGGCAGGGCCGCATCGCGACCGAGGAGCGCGCGATCGCGCGCGCCGAGCGCCCGGAGGAGGCCGCTGTCGTCCGCGCGCGCGACCTGCGCATCCAGTACCCCGGCCGGCTCGGCCGCCCCGGGTTCGTCGCGGTGGACGGCGTCTCGTTCGACATCCGGCCGGGCGAGGTGCTCGGCCTGGTCGGCGAGTCCGGCTCGGGCAAGACCACCATCGGCCGCGCGATCGCCGGGCTGAACAAGGTGACCGACGGGTCGCTGCAGGTGCTCGGCATCGAGATGAACGGCGTCCGCGAGCGGCAGTTCCGCAAGGTCCGCGAGCGGATCGGGTTCGTCTTCCAGGACCCGGCGTCCAGCTTCAACCCGCTGCTCACGATCGCCGACTGCGTCGCGGAGCCGCTTGTCGTGCACGGCAAGGCGTCGTCGCCGTCCGCGGCGCGCTCGCGCGTCGACGAGTTGCTGGAGGCGGTGCAGCTGCCGCGCAGCTACGGCGACCGCTTCCCGCACGAGCTCTCCGGCGGGCAGCGCCAGCGTGCCAGCCTCGCCCGCGCGCTCGCGCTCGAGCCGGAGCTGCTGATCGCGGACGAGCCGACCTCGGCGCTCGACGTCTCGGTGCAGGCGCGCGTGCTTGAGCTGTTCGCCGACCTGCAGCGCGAGTTCGGTTTCGCCGCACTGTTCATCAGCCACGACCTCGCGGTCGTCGACCTGCTGGCGGACCGCATCGCCGTGCTGCACCGCGGCAGGCTGGTGGAGGAGGGCACGGGCGCCGAGGTGCTCGGCAACCCGCGCGAGGCGTACACGCAGCGGCTGCTCGCGTCCCTCCCGGTGCCGGATCCGGTCGAACAGGCCGACCGGCGGGAGGCGCTGCGCGCTCTGCGCGGGGAGAGCGCCTAGGCTCGAAATGTGAGTTCCGAGCCCGCGATCAGCGCCAGCGATCTGTCCGTCGAATACCCCGCGCGGGGCGCCAGCCCGTCCTGCGTCGCCCTGCGCGGGGTGTCCTTCCGGCTCGAACCCGGCCAGTCGCTCGGCGTGCTCGGCGAGACCGGCTCCGGCAAGAGCACGCTGGCCGCTGTCCTCGCCGGCCGTGCGCTCCCGGTCCGCTCCGGGGAGCCCGGCCCGCGGATCAGCGGGGGAGAGGCCACCGTCCTGGGCCACTCGCTGCGCAAGGCGCGCAAGCGCGACGTGGCAGAAGTGACCTTCCACGTCGGCTACCTCCCGCAGGAGGCCGCCGCCTCCCTCGAACCGTCGCTGACGGTGCAGGACAACGTGTCGCTGCCGATCTTCGAGCGCGACGAGCACTATTCGCGGCGCGCGGCGGGAGAGCGCGCGGCGCTGATGCTGGACACCGTGCACCTGCCGCTCAGCGTGCTCGGCAAGTACCCGTACGAGCTGAGCGCCGGCCAGCGGCAGCGCGTCGCGCTCGCCAGGGCGCTCGTGCTCGGCCCGCGCATCCTGATCGCGGACGAGCCGACCGCCGGCATCGACGCGACCGTCCGGGACGCCGTGATCGATCTGCTCGGCCAGCTGCGCTCGCACGAGGGCTTCAGCGCGGTCGTCGTCAGCCACGACCTCGCCGTGCTCCGGCGCGCCACCGACGTCTCGCTCGTCCTCCAGGGCGGCCGGCCGGTCGGCTACGGGCCGATCGAAGACGTGCTGTCCGACCCGGCGCATCCCTACGTGAAGGGACTGGCCGAGGCCCTCGGGCCGCCCCAGCGGCGCACCGCCCGCCGCCCGCAGTCCGCCCGCTGACCGGACACGCCAGCCCCGTACACCACCCGACCGCACCGGAGACCGTTCATGCCCGAGAACCAGACCGTCCAGCACCGCGCCGTCCTCGCGGTCGACGCCCAGCAGCTCCCCGCCGACCAGCGCCCGGAGCCCGGCCCGATCGCGGTGCTCCCGCAGGCGGAGCCGGCGTTCGTCGCCGCCGTCGAGGAGGCGGGAGGCACCGTCGAGCCGCTCTCGGACCGCACCCGCGGCGTCGTCTGGCTGTCGTACAAGGACGCCGCGGACTTCCCGCCGGTGCTGGAGGCGCATCCCGGCATCGGCTGGGTGCAGCTCCCGTTCGCCGGCGTCGACGCCTTCGCGGGCATCCTCGCGGCGGAGGACCGGCCCGGCCTGGTCTGGACGAGCGCGAAGGGCGCGTATGCGCAGCCGGTCGCCGAGCACGCCCTCGCGCTCACGCTCGCGCTGCTGCGCGTGCTGCCGAAGCGCGTGCGGGCGCGCAGCTGGGGGACGGTGCAGGAGGGGACGTCGCTGTACGGGCTGGACGTGGTGATCGTCGGCGCCGGCGGAATCGCGCTCGAGCTGATGCGGCTGCTCGCGCCGTTCGAGGCCCGCGTCACGATCGTCCGGCGCTCGGCGGAGCCGGTGCCGGGCGCGGTGCGCACCGTGACCGCCGACCGGCTGCGCGAGGTGCTGCCGACCGCGGACGTCGTCGTCGTGGCAGCCGCGCTGACCGGAGGGACACGGCACCTCTTCGGCGCGGAGGAGTTCGCGCTGATGAAGCCGACCGCCCAGCTGGTCAACATCGCCAGGGGCGGCCTGGTCGACACCGACGCGCTCGTGACCGCCCTGCGCGACGGCGAGATCGCCGGCGCCGGGCTCGACGTGACCGATCCGGAGCCGCTCCCGGACGGCCACCCGCTCTGGGACGAGCCGAACTGCCTGATCACCCCGCACCAGGCGGACACGCCGGAGATGGTGGCCCCGCTGCTGGCCGAGCGCATCCGCCTGAACGTCGCCGCGTTCCTCGGCGACGGCCGGTTCGTCGGCCTCGTCGACCCGCGCGCCGGCTACTGACCAGCGACGCGCGCGGGATGCGCCGCCGATTTCTCGCCCGGCCGGAATCCTTGCTAGAGTAGCTTCGCTGATCAAGCATTCCTCGATAGCTCAATTGGCAGAGCAGCCGGCTGTTAACCGGCAGGTTCTTGGTTCGAGTCCAAGTCGGGGAGCCCGTGACGAAGGCCCCGGTCCCGCGAAAGCGCGACCGGGGCCTTCGTGCGTGCGGCCCATGCCCCGGGCGGAATACGTCCGGCGCAGATCCGGGGGATGCCCAGCGGGCGGCGGCGTGGGTAGCATCCGGCTATGGACGAGAGGGAACACCGACGGGACGAGCCGGACGAGCCCGTCGAGGACTACGAGAACGACGCCGACGAGGTGCGGGCGTCGCTCGAACGCGAGGCCGGGCTGACCGCGTTCGGCGGACCGGCCTTCGGGCGGATCTTCGACAACCCGGACGACGACGGCGGCTTCGACGCGCAGCACAACCCGTGAGCCGCTGAGCGCCCGCTTCGTACTCCCCGGGGAGCAGCCGCGAGACTCCCGCGGGCGCACGAGCGCGCGCCGTGCGCTCGTTAGCATGGGAGGATGCCCCGCACCCGGTCGGACGACAGCCGTCTCCGCGGCGCGCCCTGGCACGCGGAGAGCGGCGGCGACGGGCGCGTGACGGGCTGGATGGAGGGGCGCAGGCCGCGCGGGACGGGATGGTTCCCCGCCGCCCTCGCCGCGCTCATCCAGCTGCCCGGCGTCGTCATCGCGGTGCACGACGTCCAGACCGCGCCGGCGACGGCCGCCGCCGTGCTGGTGGCCTTCGCCTCCTCGTTCCTGCTGCTGCTCGGCCGTGCGCACCCCGGGCCGACGCTGGTCGCGGTCGCGGTGCTCTGCGCGCCGGCCATCGCCATCACCCTCGGGCCGCCGTTCGCCGCCGTGCCGCTCGCGTTCGCGATCGTCGGCGCCGTCGTGCGAGGCGCCCGGGTGTGGGCGTGGTGGACGGTCGCCGGGCTCGGCGTCGCGGGACCGGTCGGCGCGTACGTGCTCATCGGGCGGCCGGAGGCGGTCATCCGGCCGCTGATCATCGCGCTCGTGCTGACGCTGCTCGTCGGCGTCGGCGAGGCGATCCGGGGCCGGCGCGAGCGCTACCGGGAGCTGTCCCGGCAGGTCGCCGCGCGCAGGGAGGCGGCTGCCGAGGCCGAACGGCTGCGCATCGCGCGCGAGCTGCACGACGTGCTCGCGCACTCGCTCTCCCAGATCAGTGTCCAGGCGGGCGTCGGCCTGCACCTGTTCGACAGCAGGCCGGACAAAGCGAAGGAGAGCCTGGAGGCGATAAAGACGGTCAGCAGCCAGGCGCTCGAGGAGGTGCGCGGCGTGCTCGGCTTCCTCCGCGCCGACGGGCCGGCCGCGGCCAGGGCACCCGAGCCCGACCTCGCGCGCATCCCCGTCCTCGCCGACACCTACCGGCGCGCCGGGCTCGACGTGCGGCTGGAGGACGAGCTGCACAGCGTCCCGTCCGCGGCCAGCCAGCTCGCGCTCTACCGGATCGTGCAGGAGTCGCTGACCAACGTCGGCAGGCACGCCCAGGCGCGCTCCGTGCGCATCCGCCTCGCCGAGGACGACGCGGCTGGCGCCTACGTGCTCACCGTCTCCGACGACGGACGCGGGCTGCCGGAGGGCGGCGAGAGCGACGGCAAGGGGATGGTCGGGATGCGCGAGCGCGCGGAGCTGCTCGGCGGCAGCTTCCAGGTGCGCGCGACCGACGGCGGCGGGGTCACGGTGGAGGCGCGTATCCCGCGACGGACGGCGGAGGCCGCGTGATCCGGGTGCTGCTGGCGGACGACCAGCACCTGGTGCGGGCGGGGTTCCGGGCGCTGCTGGAGGCGGAGCCGGACATCGAGGTCGTCGGGGAGGCGGCGACCGGACGCGATGTCGTGGCGCTGGCGCGCGAGACCCGGCCCGACGTCGTGCTCATGGACATCCGGATGCCGGACGGCGACGGCCTCTGGGCGACCGGCGAGATCGTCGGAGACGCGGGGCTCGCCGGCACCCGCATCGTGGTCGTGACCACGTTCGAACTCGACGACTACGTCGCGCAGGCCATCGTCGCCGGCGCGAGCGGGTTCCTCGTGAAGGACACCGAGCCGGTGGAGCTGCTGCGCGCGGTGCGCGTCGTCGCAGCCGGCGACGCCCTGCTCTCGCCCGGCGTCACCCGGCGTCTGATCGAACGCGTCGCCGGCGGGCTGCGGCCGCCGCAGGACGATGCGGCGCTGACGGCGCTCACCGACCGGGAGCGCGAGGTGCTGGCGCTCGTCGGGCAGGGGCTGACGAACACGGAGATCGGCGAACGGCTGTACCTCAGCCCGCTGACGGCGAAGACGCACGTCTCGCGCATCATGACGAAGCTGGACGCCCGCGACCGGGTCCGCCTCGTGGTGATCGCCTACGAGACCGGGCTCGTCCAGCCCGGCTGGCGGTGACGCGGGCATCCTCGTGTCGCGTGGAGAACTCCGGACACGACGGGGTGATCCCGGGGGAGTACGGCAGGTGACTCTCCGGGGCGGATTCGGCGGGGGCGCCGCGCGGCGAGGCTGAGTGCATGGCCCGCGAGAGCCGCGGGCGACACTCTCCCTGATTGGACACGTCATGCTCAACGCACTGGCAACGAACGTCGTCCCCTGCGCCGTCACCTGGGGCGGCCCGTGGTTCGGCTGGTGGTGGATCTTCATCCCGATCTTCTGGATCGCCGTCTTCGCCCTCCTCTTCGGCTTCGCCGGCCGTCGCTGGCGCCGGGCCGCGGCGGCGCGCGGCGGCTACCCGGGCGGCTGGGGCCCGCAGTCGGCCACCCGCTCCGCCGAGCAGACCCTCGCGCAGCGCTACGCGAACGGGGACATCGACGAGCAGGAGTACCGCGCCCGGCTCGAGGTGCTGCGCGCCAACCGCTCCGACGGCGCCTGACCGGCGAGCGGCGCGGCCCGGGTATGATCGTCCGGGCCGCGCCGCGCGGCCGGAAGGACCCGTATGACCCCGCTCCTCGCCGTCGCAGCCGGCGTGCTGCTCGCCGCCGCGCTCGCCTTCCTCGTCCTCTGGCTCGTCGAGCGGGCCCGTCGCACGCGCATCGCCGAGACCCGCGAGGAGTCGGAGTGGGATCGCGTCGACCGGGAGCTGGAGCTGGCGGAGCAGGCCGGCCGGTTCCGGATCGTCGGCGAGCTCGCCGACGTGTCGGCGCAGGCGCTCGGGCGCCTGGTCTCGCAGGCGGAGGGGCTGCGCTACGCGGCGTCGGCCGACCCGGCCGCCGCCTCCCGGTCCGCCGCAGCGCTGGAGACCGCCGCCCGGGACGCGCTGGCCGACCTACGCCGGCTGCAGAACGTGGTGGGGGAGGGCGCGCAGGCCTCGCAGCCGCATCCCGAGCTGCACTCGGCGCGCGACCTGTTCCGGATCATGCGCGAGGCGGGCCTCGTCGTCACCTTCACCGAGACCGGAGAGCGCTTCGAGCTGCGCCAGGGCGCGGAGCTCGCGATCTTCCGCATCCTGCAGACGAGCCTCGGCAACGCCCTCGAGCACGGCGGCACCGGCACCACCGTCGCCGTGGCGTTCACCTGGACCGCGGACGGGCTCCAGGTCACCGTGGACGACGACGGCATCCGTGCCGCGGCGCGCCGGCAGGGCCTCGACCGCGAGGGCGTCGACCAGGCGACCGCGTACTCGTTCGAGGAGGATCTGCGCGCCATCACCGAGCATCTGGAGGGCGCAGGCCTGGCCGAGCTGCGCGAGCGCGCGGCGCTCTTCGGCGGCGTGCTGACGGCCAAGACCGTTCCCGGCGTCGGGTTCTCCCTCTCCGTGGTCTTCCCGAGCCTGCGCCACCACAACGGCGTGCACGGCGTTCCGCTGAGCCGCTGACCGGCGCCGCGGCCGGGCGTCAGTCCTCCAGGTGGTCGCGCCCCGGCAGCCAACTGAGCCCGGGGACGCCCCAGGAATTCTTGCGCTGCACCTTCGCCGCCGCCTTGCCGAACGGGTGCGCCAGCCGGTCGACGTAGAGGACGCCGTCCAGGTGGTCGTACTCGTGCTGGAAGATCCGGGCGAGCCAGCCCCCCGCTCGCACCTCGAAGCGCTGGCCGTCCAGGTCCGTCGCCTCCAGGATGACGCGCTCGGCGCGGCGCAGCGGGAACCGCTCGCCGGGGAAGGACAGGCAGCCCTCGGACTCGGTGTCCTCGTCGGGAGCGCCGAGCGCGAGCGGCGACTGCCAGAGCACGGGGTTGATCGCGACGCCGCGGTGCAGGACATCGTCGTCGTCCGTCCAGCCGTACACGAACAGCCGCAGCGGCACGCCGACCTGCGGAGCGGCGAGACCGACGCCAGGAGCCTCGTCCATCGTCTCGAACATGTCGGCGACCAGCGTCCGCAGCTCGTCGTCGATCTCGACGACGTCGGCGGCTCTGGCGTGCAGGACGGGGTCTCCGGTGATCCGGATCGGGAGGACGGCCATTCGGCAAGACTATCGGGATCATCTTCGGTAGGGTCGTGGAGTGGCTACGGAACTGATGGACGCGATCGAGCTGGCCTACCAGCCGAGTCAGCTCCTCGGCATCCCGGTCGCGCTCGTCGGCGCCTGCTTCCTCTCGATCGGTGCGCAGCTGCAGCACCACGGGGTGGCCAAGGTGGAGGCGCAGACGCAGGACGCCGCCTCCGGCCTCAACATGAAACAGCTCGGCCTGCTGCTCGCGCGGCCGTCGTGGGTGATCGGGACGCTGCTGCTCGGCCTCGCTATCGTGTTCCAGCTGGTCAGCCTCAAGCTCTCGCCGATCATCCTGGTGCAGCCGCTCGGCGTCGTCGGGCTCGTGATCACGAGCATCCTGAACGCCCGGCTGAGCGGGGTGAAGCTGAACCGGCAGTCGATCATCGCGATCTGCCTGTGCGTCGGCGGCGTCGGCGCGTTCGTGCTGATCGCCGCGGTGTTCGCGCAGGACCTGCCCGTGACGAACCGGTCGCTGATCGTGATCCTGATCATCCTGGCCGTCGTGCTGATCCTGTTCGTGCTTGCCTTCCTGTTCCTGCGGCACCGGTTCAAGGCGATCTTCTACATCGTCGGCGCCGGCGTGCTCTACGGCTTCGTCGCCACCCTCGCCAAGGTCGCCATCGACCGTATCTCGCACCGCGAGTGGGACTGGCTGCTCGTGCTGTGCATCATCGCCCTGCTGGCCGCCGCCGTGCTCGGCGCCTACTTCGTCCAGAACGCCTACTCGTCCGGCCCGCCCGACCTCGTCATCGCCGGGCTCACGGTGATCGACCCGCTCGTCGCGGTGACCATCGGCATCGTCGTGCTCGACGAGGCCGCCGGCGCGCCCTGGTGGGCGATGGTCGGCTTCGCGCTGACCGGTGCCGTCGCGATCTGGGGCGTCTTCCAGCTCTCGCGGCACCACCCGCAGGCGAACGGCGAGTCGCCCGTCACCGAGCGTCTTGCCGGTCCGGTGGAGGAAAGCAGCCTAGACTAGGCCGTTGAATCGACCGGGCCGACCCAGCCCGTCCACGACCGTAGGGACCTCACCACGTGCCTGATACGAGCGGAACGAACACGACCCCGCCCGCCCCGGCCCAGCGCAAGCCGCTGACCATCCTGATGGGATGCGACACCTTCCCGCCGGACGTCAACGGCGCCGCGCGCTTCGCGGAGCGCCTGGCCGCCGGCCTCGTCGAGCGCGGCCACGACGTGCACATCGTCGCCCCGGCCGCCAGCCGCAGGCACGGCACCTGGGTCGAGGAGCACGAGGGCAGGAAGATGACCGCCCACCGGCTCCGCAGCTGGCGCTGGTATCCGCACGACTGGCTGCGCTTCGCGCTGCCGTGGACGAGCAAGGCGAACGCCAGGCGCGTCCTGGACGAGGTGAAGCCGGACGTCGTGCACTTCCAGTCGCACATCGTGATCGGCCGCGGCCTCGCCTACGAGGCGCAGAAGCGCGGCATCCGCATCATCGCGACCAACCACGTGATGCCGGAGAACATCATCGAGTTCACGCGGCTGCCGAAGTTCCTGCACCACACCTTCGTGTCGCTGGCCTGGAAGGACGCCCGCAAGAGCTTCGACCGCGCCGAGGCGATCACCACGCCGACCCGGCGCGCGGCCGAGTTCCTGGAGAAGTCGACGGGGCTGCGCGGTGTGCACGCGATCTCCTGCGGCATCGACGCGCAGAACTACACGCCGGACTTCGCCCCGCGCGCGGACAACAGCATCCTCTTCGTCGGCCGGGTCACGGGCGAGAAGCAGATCGACGTGCTGCTGAAGGCCATGACGCTGCTGCCGGCGTCGCTCGACGCGAAGCTCGAGATCGTCGGCGGTGGCGACCAGCTGAAGAACCTGCAGTCGATGGCGGAGACCCTCGGCATCGCCGACCGGGTGACCTTCCTCGGCTACGTGACGGACGAGGAGCTGCGGGACGCGTACACGCGCGCGACGGTGTTCGCGATGCCGTCCATCGCGGAGCTGCAGTCCATCGCCACCATGGAGGCGATGGCGTCGGCCCTGCCGGTCGTCGCCGCGAACGCGATGGCCCTGCCGCACCTCGTCCACGACGGCGAGAACGGCCACCTGTTCCGCCCCGGCGACGCGCAGGACCTCGCGGACAAGCTGGAGAGCGTGCTCACTCTGCCGCAGGACGAGCTGGACGTGCTCAAGAACGCCTCGCTGCGGATCGTGGCCAGCCACGACATCCAGACCACGATCAGCACCTTCGAGAGCCTGTATCGTGGAGAGCCGGTGGCCGACCCGGTGACGGACGCGGCCCCCGGCGTGCCCGCCCCGGAGTGACGGGGAGGCACACCTCGGGGCGGTAGCTCAGCTGGTTAGAGCATCGGACTCATAATCCGCCGGTCACGGGTTCAAGTCCCGTCCGCCCTACCGAGAGCCCTCGTCAGTAGCCCGCCGCGTGATAGTGCGCGGCGACCGTCGCGGCGGACAGGACGCTCGGCGTGATCGAGACCTGGCCGATGCTTCCGGAGAAGAAGATGCTGGACGGGGCGGACGGCCAGCTGCCGAGCGTGTCGCCGCCGATCCGCCAGTAGCCGTTGTACGCCTGGGCGCTCGTCACGTCCGTCCTGCTGGCCACCTGGGCGCCGTCCACGTACAGCCGCATCCCGTTGGAGCCGAGCGAGGCGACCACCTGGTGCCAGGCGCCGTTCTTATAGCTGCCGGGCGAGTTGATGGTCTTCTGGCTGCCGGGATAGACGCCGAAGAACAGCCGGCCGCTGTTGTCCATGTAGATGTGGCGGTCGTAGCTGGACGAGTTCCAGCCGTTGCTGATCGAGTTGCCGAAGCCGATGATCTTCCCGCCCGAGCCGGTCGTGGTGCGGAACCACGCCTCGATCGTGAAGGTCTGCGGACCCGCGGCGGCCGTGCGCGTGGAAGCCCAGCCGTTCGAGGTCCCGTTGAAGGCGGCCGCGGGCACGCCGCTCACCGGTCCCGCCTGGTTCCTCGTCACGCCGGGCTGGGCGAGCAGGTCGTTCGTCCCGATGTGGTCGAACGCGGTGACGCCGCTCGGCTCGTTCAGCCGCCAGTACGCCGAGGCGCCGGAGGAGGACACCGCGTCGCCGTACGTGCCGGCGGATGCGGAGGACGCCACGGTCACGGTGTTGCCGGTCCGTCCGATCGCGTTGCCGTCCGGGTCGGTGACCGTCAGCCGGTAGGAGTGCGACGAGCCGGGGGCGAGGCCGGTGTCGGTGAAGCTCATCGGGCCGCGCGTCCAGAAGGTGTTCGCCTTCGTGGCCCGGTAGACCGGGCTCGCGGTGTTGCCATCACGCACGAGCGTGTAGGTGAGGGTGACGTTGTCGGGGTCGGAGGCCGACATCCAGTCGACGCGCACCTGGCCGGCGGCCTGGGAGCTCGCATCCGGCGTCACATCGGCGGTGGACTTGGGCCCCGCGGTGCTGCGGACCACGCTGTCGGCGGCGAAGCGGGCGAGACCGTACTGGGCGACCCCGTTCACGGAGGGGAACTCGCCGCCCATCGTCACGTACTGCCCGTTGCCGGTGACCGACCAGGCGGCCTGGTTCTGCCCCGTGTAGGTGCCGATCGCGAAGTCGGGGAACCAGTTCTGCAGCATCGGGGACGGCCGGCCCTTGAAGTTCGCGTAGGAGGTGTTGCCGTCGTTGGTGAGCGTCCCGGTGACGGCCTTCGAGAACGCCAGCGCGTGCCAGTTGAAGCGCGGGTTCACCTCAGGGAAGCCGCCGTTGACGTTCGAGCACATGTGCGGATGCCCGACGGCGTAGAGAAGCGTGTCCGTCGGGTACACCGAGTAGGTGTCGCCGTGGCAGTCCTCGATCCAGATCAGGTTGCCGTTGAGGTCGGCGGAGAAGCTGCCCTCCAGGTTGCCGCCGGAACCGAATACGTAGCCCGCACCGTAGACGCGGTCGCTGGAGGCGGCGAGACTCGTGATGCCGGCGTTCGCCCCGGCATCGCGCACCACGGACTCGACGGGGAAGGCCATGCTGGCTCCGGTGGCCGCCGACAGCATCCCGAGACCGTAGTGCGACGCGCCGTTGAGCTGGGTGAAGGGGCCGCCGGCGTACAGGCGGGTGCCGTCCGGGCTGATGGCCAGTGCGCTGACCGGGGCGTCGGCACTCGCGTTCCAGGACGTGACGACGGAGCCGGTGCTCGCGCTCAGCTGGACGAGGCGGGAGCGCGCGGTGCCGTTGACGCTGCTGAAGACGCCTCCGGCGTACACGCTCGTGTTCGTGACCGCGAGCGCGCGCACCTGCGCGTCGAAGACGGGCCGGAACGAGGTGATCGGTGTCCCGGTGGCGGTGCTGATCGCCATCAGCCGGTAGTACGAGGCGCCTCCGGCGGTGGTGAAGTCGCCGCCGACGTAGACGCGCGAGCCGTCGGGGGAGGCGGCGACGGCGCGCACCTGGGCGTTCAGCGGGATGTTGAACGTGGAGATCAGAGCGCCGGTGGTGACGTTGTAGGCGAGCAGGTTGGCGCGACCCACCGTGTTGCTTCCGGCGGGTGAGCCCGCCGGTCGCGCGGTGCTGAACTTGCCGCCGACGTAGACGGTGCTGCCCACGATCGCCTGCGACCAGGCGACGCCGTCGATCTGTGTCGTCGGCAGGACGCTTGCGTCGACCGTCGGCGGCGTGGCCGGGCTCGTCGGGTCGGGCGGCTGGGTGTCGGCCACGGCGGGCGCGCCGATCGCGAGCGAGGCGACGGCCAGGGCTGTCGCCGCGAGGAGGGAGGCGACGGCTGCCGGGCGGGTGCGCCTCCGGGTGTTCGGGTTGTTCATGCGACGGCCGTCCCCACTGTCGGATCCGTGCGAGTAGCTGTGTGGCGGTCGGCGGCGCTCCGGGGGGCGCCCCGGCTTACGAAGATGATGCTTGCTCAGGTTTTGTACGACCTTACACCGCGAACGCGCGCGCGGCACCCGGGGAGCGCGAAAAGGAGCCGGCGCCGCGGGGCGCCGGCTCCTGTCGTCCGGATGGGCGGTGCGGCCGCCCGCTCAGGCGGTGGGACGCGTGCGGGCCTTCGCCGCCGCGAAGTAGTCGTTCGCCGGCTTCAGGAAGATCAGGACGGTCGCGATCACGCCGAGCACGACCCGGACCGCGCCGAGGCCGTACCCGCCGACGATCCCGAACAGGGAGAGCACGGTGACGATCAGCAGCACGATCCGCGCCCAGTTCGCGCCGCGGCGCATGAAGACCGCGAAGATGACGTAGGCGGCGATGTAGAGGACACCGATCACCACGGAGATCGCAATGGACGCACCGATCGCGGCGCTGACCGCGCTGTCCGACACCTGTTGGCCCTGGCTGGCGAGCTGACGGCGCAGGTCGTCCGTGAGCGGGCCGATGGTGGCGACGGAGACGATGAGAGCGATGAGGCTGATGGCGGCGCTGGCGATATAGAGCCAGAAGGCCGCGTTCACCGGGGTGGGCGGCGTCGCAGGGACTCCGCCCACCGGGCCGGAGGATGCTGAGGATGCGGGGGAGCTCGGGGTCTGATCGGTCATCGCTTCTCCTGTTCA
This sequence comes from Leifsonia sp., assembly GCF_051955155.1. Lineage (NCBI taxonomy): Bacteria > Bacillati > Actinomycetota > Actinomycetes > Micrococcales > Microbacteriaceae > Leifsonia > Leifsonia sp. The sequence goes on along the minus strand of NZ_JBQCGZ010000087.1, from coordinate 7,952 downwards.
CGTGCGCCGCGGCGCGGTCGACGGCGACACGATACGACCGTTTTCGATATCGAGCAATAGTCGACTCTGGGCGCTCGCTCCGCCGCGGAGGGTCACGGGAAGAATTCCGGAAGCGACGGCCACCCCTAGCCGCGCGGCGGCGAGGGCGTACGGTGTCCGGCATGAACACAACGGGATGGATCGTCCTCATCGTCGTGGTGGTGGTCGTGATCATCGCGATCATCGCCATCGCACTGACGGTGGGACGACGGCGCAAGCAGGAGCACGACCGCGAGCACGCGCAGGAGCTGCGCGAGGCCGCGCGCGAGGACGACCTGGCGGCGCGGGAGCGCGAGGCGGCGGCGTCGCGTGCGGCCGCGGACGCCAAGCAGGCCGAGGTGGACGCGGAACGGCGTCGGCGCGAGGCGGAGGCGCACGCCGCCGAGGCCGGCGAAGCGCGCGCAGCCGTCGACGAGAAGCTGTCGCGGGCCGACAAGGTGGACCCGGACGTCCGCACCGACCGCGACGGCAACCGGATCGACGACGGGCGCGGCTCCGCGAACGACCGGGCGGCGAGCGACCGGGCGGCGGCCGACGGCGCCGACCGCGGCTACGACGACCGGGCGGACGACGCCGTCCGCGAGCCGCGGCACGCCGAGCCCCGCATCGATGCGGGCGGCCCCGGCGGAGCGGGCACGACGGGCGACACGGACGTCCCGCCGCCGCGGCCCGCGCGTTAGCATCGAGGCGTGCTCCCGCTCGTCGTCCGCCCCCACGGCGCGGCGACGGGCGCGGTCATCGCGCGCCTCTCGCCCGGGGACCGGCGGCGCCTGGAGGCGCTCGACGGTCCCGCAGCGGCACGGTTCCTCTCCGGCAGGGACGCGCTCTACGCCGCGCTCGACACCGCCTGGCCGGACGCGCCGGCGAACGCGTGCATCGACGCCACGTGCCCGGACTGCGGGCTCGCGCACGGCCGGCCGCGCCTGACCGGACAGGCCGGGCCCCGCCTCGCGCTGAGCCATGCGGCCGGTCTCGCCTTCGCCGTCGCCGCCGACGGACCGGTCGGCATCGACGCGGAGCCGCTCGACGCCGACCCCCAGCAGGTCGCCGCCGCCGCCTCCCTCGCACCGGGTCCCGGCGACCCGCTGCTGCGCTGGACGGCGATCGAGGCGACGCTCAAGGCGGACGGCAGGGGCCTGCGCGTCGACCCGTCGGCGGTGCGGCTCGGGAACCGCCGTGCGGACCTGGACGGGGTGCGCTACCGCCTGGACGTCCGCCGCCTGCACGGCTGCCTGGTCACGATCGCTCAGGCGGTCAGCGACGGCAGGCGGGTCTGACGCAGCCAGGCGTCGAAGAACGCGTCGAGCGGCTCGGGGGAGAACCGCGCCGCCAGCTCCTCGAAGTCGGCGCCGACCGCCGTCCCGAACCGCCGCTCCGACGTCCACGCGCGCAGCAGCGCGAAGAACCGCTCGTCGCCGAGCCGCAGCCGCAGCGCGTGCAGCAGGCAGCCGCCGCGCTTGTAGACCCGGTCGTCGAACATCGAATCGACGCCAGGATCGCCGAGGACGATGTCCTTCGGCTTCGCCCGCAGCAGTGCGTGGTGGGTGCGCGCGAGCGTGTTCGCGGACGGGCCGCCGTCGAACTCCGACCACAGCCATTCCGCGTAGCAGGCGAAGCCCTCGTTCAGCCAGATGTCCCGCCAGGAGGCCACGCCGACGCTGTTGCCGAACCACTGGTGCGCGAGCTCGTGGGCGATCAGCCGGGTGGACCCGCCGCGGCCGTCCGCGTGCGACGATCCGAAGGTCGCCATCGCCTGCGCCTCCAGCGGGATCTCCAGCGGGTCCTCGGTCACCACGATCGTGTACGACGGGAACGGGTATGGGCCGAAGCGTTCCTGGAAGCACTCCAGCATCCTGCCGACCTGCCCGAAGTCGGCGAGCACGCGCCTGGCGAGAGGCGCCGGGTAGGCGATGACCCATTCGACGCCGGCGGTGCGCCGCGGTTCGATCACGTACCGCCCGATCTGCACCGCGGCGAGGTAGCTCGCGGTCGGCTCCTCGCGCTCGAACACCCACGTCCCGCGGCCGCCCGCGACGCTGTGCTCGACCAGCTCGCCGGTCGCGAGCACAGTGTACGGCTGCTCGGTGGTGACCCGGATGCGGTAGGCCGCCTTGTCGGACGGCCGGTCGTTGCACGGGAACCAGGTGGGTGCGCCGGAGGGCTGCGACGCCACGATCACTCCGTCCGTGAGCTCCTCCCAGCCCAGCGTCCCCCAGCGGGTGCGCCGCGGCACAGGCGAGCCGTCGTAGTCCACCTCGACGGTGAACTCGGCCCCGGCGGGGATCCGCGCGGCCGGCTTGATCCGCAGGTGGGTGGGGGACTGGCTGAACCGGGCGCGCTTGTCGCCGTCGACGCGCACGCGCTTGGCGCGCAGGTGCACGAGGTCGAGAACGATGGCGGGCAGGTCGATCTCAGCGCGCGCCCGGATGACGGCGGTGGCGTCCAGCCGGTTGGTCGCCACCTTGTAGCCGAGGTCGAGATCGTAGGAGAGCACCGAGTAGTCGAAGGTCCCGGAGCGCGGCAGGTAGGCGTGCAGGGCGGCGGCCTCCGGCGCGATGCTCATCGGGCCGCCCGGTAGTCGCGCACGACGACCTCGCGCCACGGCCCGATCGGGTTGCCGCTCCAGCGGCTGCGCGCCGGCACGGTCTCCCCGCGCATGACCAGGGAGGCGGGGCCGACCGTCGCGTCCGCGCCGATGGCGGCGGCGGGCAGGATGACGCTGTGCGGGCCGAGCGTCCCGCCCCGCTCGATGCTGACCTCGTCCATGCTCATGATTCGATCATGGAACAGGTGCGTCTGCACGACGCAGCCCCGGTTGACCGTGGATGCGTCGCCCAGCTCGACCAGATCCGCCTCCGGCAGCCAGTAGCTGTCGATCCAGACGCCGCGGCCGATCCGGGCGCCGAGGCTCCGCAGCCACCACACCAGGGCGGGCGTCCCTGCCGCCGCCCACGCGAACCAGGGAGCTGCGACCATCTCGGTGAACGTGTCCGACACCTCGCTGCACCACACGAACGACGACCACAGCGGGTGCTCGCCCGCGCGCAGCCTCCCGAGCAGCGCCCACTTGGCGACGGTGCTGATCCCGGCAGCCACGGCCCCGGCGATCATCAGGACCGGACCGCTGGCCACGATCGCCCAGCCGACGCCCGCCGCCTCGACGATTCCGGCGAGCGAGAACAGCACTGCCAGTCCGATCGCGCAGGTGACGAACACCGGCACAACGCGCAGCAGCTCCCAGAGCGCCCTGGCGACGCGCAGCCCGGTCGACGGCGCGTAGGTGCGGGCGAGGTCGGCGTCCTGCGGCTGCCTGCGCAGCCGGACGGGAGGCGAGCCGAGCCAGGAGGTGCCCGCCTTCGCCTTGCGCGGAGCGAACGAGAGCACGGCGACCAGGCCGTCCTTCGGCACCCGGTTGCCGCCGCCCGCCATGCCCGAGTTGCCGAGGAACGCCCGCGCGCCGATGTCGACGGCGGCGACCCGGACGTACCCGCCGCCGAGCTCGTAGGAGGCGACCAGGGTGTCGTCGGCGAGGAACGCGCCGTCCCTGATCCGCGTCATCGTCGGCAGCAGCAGCACCGTCGACGCCTCCACGTCGCGGCCGACGCGCGCGCCGAGCATCCGCAGCCAGAGCGGCGTGAACAGGCTCGAGTACAGCGGGAACAGGACCGTGCGGGCCGCGTCCAGCAGCCGCTCGGTCGACCAGACCTGCCAGCCGACCCTGCTGCGCACCGGGGACACGCCCTCGGTCACCCCCAGGCCGAGCAGCCGGACGAGGACGACGACGAGCCCGGCGAGCACGATCCCGGCGGCGAGCGTCGCCGGGACGAGTCCGGCCAGCGCGCGCAGCGCGGCATCGCCGAGGCCGTCCGCGCCGCGCAGCATCGCGGCCAGCACCAGGCCGCCCGCGGCGAACGCCAGCACCGGCACGAGGGAGACCACCAGCGACGCGGCCGCGTACGCCCAGAGCCAGCGGGTGCGGCGCTCCGGCCGCTCGGCCGGCCACCACTCGTGCGACCGGCCGACGCGCACGGCGGGGGAGCCCGCCCAGTTCTGCCCGGCGGGCACCCGCCCGAAGACGGCGGAGCCCGGGGCGACGGTGGCGTTCCTGCCGATCTTCGCCCCCGGCATCAGCGAGGATCGCGCGCCCACCGAACTGCCGGCTCCGATGCGGATCTCCCCGATCCGCACCAGGTCGCCGTCGATCCAGTACCCGGCGAGGTCGACCTCCGGCTCGACGGACGCGCCAGCGCCGATCCGCAGCATCCCGGTCACGGGCGGCAGCGCGTGCAGGTCGACGCCGGGCCCGATCTGCGCGCCGAGGGCGCGCGCGTAGTAGCTGATCCACGGGGCTCCGGCGAGGCTCGCCGCCCCGATCTGGTGCGCCACCTGCTCGGCCAGCCAGAGCCGCAGGTGCACGCCGCCGCCGCGCGGATAGTCGCCGGCGCGCACGCCGGCGAGCAGCAGCCGGGCGGCGACGACGGCGACGGCCATCCTGCCCCACGGCGTGACGAACACGAGCAGGCCGACGACCAGCCAGGCGAGGTCGACCGGAGGCAGGAAGCCGAACCCGCCGAGCGGGCGCAGCAAAGCCGCCGCCGTGAGCAGGTACAGCAGCCAGCGCACGCCGCTCAGGATGAACAGCGGGATGCCGAGCAGGGTCTGCAGCCACTGCATCCGCAGCGGTGTGCGCGGCACGACGTGGGTGGAGGCGGCCGACCCGGAGGTCGCACTGTCGGCGAGGGCCTCCACCATCGCACCGAAGCGCGGATGCGCGTACACGTCCGCGACCGTGACGTCGGGATGCCGGCGCCGGAGCAGCGAGACCAGCTGGGCCGCCGCGAGAGAGCCACCGCCCAGGTCGAAGAAGTTGTCGTCCGGTCCGCCCACCGGCAGCCCCAGCACGCTCCGCCAGTCGGCGGCCAGGGCGGCGGAGACCGGGTCGAGCGCCGGCGTGTCCGCCGCGGCCTCGTCGTCGATCGGCCAGGGCAGCGCAGCGCGGTCCACCTTGCCCGAGGTGCGCACCGGGAGCTCGTCCACCACCGCGAGCAGCGGCACGAGCGCCGCGGGCAGCTCCGCGCGGAGCGTCGCCAGCGCCTCCGTCCGGCTGAACACCGCCTGCTCCGGCACGGCGAGATAGCCGACCAGGATGTCGTTGCCGGCCGCGCTCCTGCGCACCGCGGCGGCGGCGCCGGAGACACCGGGCAGCTGTTGCAGCGCCGCCTCCACCTCGCCGAGCTCGATCCGGCGGCCGCCGACCTTAACCTGGTCGTCGGCTCTGCCCTGGTAGAACAGGCCGCCGCGGTCGAAGCGGACCAGGTCGCCGCTGCGGTACGCGCGCTCCCAGCCGAGCGCGGGCATCGGTGCGTACTTCTCGGCGTCCTTGGCGGGGTCCAGGTAGCGGGCGAGCCCGACGCCGCCGATGATCAGCTCGCCGGACTCGCCGTCGCCGACCGGGACGCCGCCCTCGCCGACCACCGCGAGGTCCCAGCCGTCCAGCGGCAGGCCGATCCGCACCGGCTCGCCCGCCGTGAGCAGGCTCGCGCACGCGACGACCGTCGCCTCGGTCGGGCCGTAGGTGTTCCAGACCTCGCGCCCCTCGACCGCGAGCCGGTTCACAAGCTCCGGCGGGCACGCCTCGCCGCCGAAGATCAGCATCCGGACCGTGTCCAGCGCCTCGACGGGCCAGAGCGCCGCGAGCGTCGGGACGGTGGACACGATGGAGATGCGACGCGCGGCGAGCCACGGGCCGAGGTCCATCCCGGTGCGCACCAGCGAGCGCGGCGCCGGCACCAGGCAGGCGCCGTGCCGCCAGGCCAGCCACATCTCCTCACAGGAGGCGTCGAAGGCGACCGAGAGCCCGGCCAGCACGCGGTCGCCCGGGCCGATCGGCTCGTCCTGCAGGAACAGCCGGGCCTCCGCGTCCACGAACGCCGCGGCCGAGCGGTGGCTGACCGCGACGCCCTTCGGAGTTCCGGTGGAACCGGACGTGAAGATGATCCAGGCGTCGTCCGCGGGCGTCGGCGGGTCGACGACCGGCTGAGCGGAGGTGCTCGGGTGCGCGGAGACGTCCGCCAGCAGCACCGGAGCGCCTAGGCCCGCGCTGTGTGCGCGGTAGCCGTCGTCGGTGACCACACCGCGGACGGCCGCCTCGCCGAAGACCAGCTCTGCGCGCTCCTCGGGGTCGTCGGCGTCGACGGGCACGTAGGCGGCTCCGGCCGCGAGCACCGACAGGATCGCCAGGTACAGCTCGCGGCTGCCCGAGGTCATCCGCACGCCGACCCGGTCGCCGCGGCGAACGCCGCCCTCGCGCAGCCGCGCCGCGGTCGCCAGCACGCGCGCGAGCAGCTCGCGGTAACTCAGGGCACCGTTCGCGTCCTCGATCGCCGAGGCCTCCGGGTAGTGCGCCGCCGTCTCGCGGAGGATGTCGACGAGGGTGCGCGGCGCGGGCGCGGCTGCGGAGCGGGAGAGGATGGCGTCGTGCCCGGCGTCGTCTGTCACGGGCGCCACCGTAGGAGCGACCGGTTACCGGCAGGTGAACTCAGCCCTCGCCGAGGGCGTGCAGCAGCTGCGCCTTGTTCATCCGGGAGTAGCCCTGGATGCCGCGCGCCTTGGCCCGGTCGCGCAGGTCGCGGAAGGTCGGGATGCCGGTGCTCGAGGGCACGGCGGCGGCCGCGGCCCGCTCCTTCGCCGCCTGCGCGGCCTGGCGCTGCGTCTTCTCGGTGCGGCGGAAGGCCTTCTTCGCATCCTTCTCGGCCTGGGCGAGCGCGGCGGCCAGCTCGTCCGCCTCCTTGCGGGCCTTCTTGTCGAGCTTCTTCACCAGGCGCTGCGCCTCGTCGACGGCCGTGCGCGCGGCGGCGATGGCCTTCTCCGCGTCCTTCTCGGCCTTCTTCTTCGTCGCCACGGCTCCTCCTTCGCAGGGCCTCCCCATCGGCGGGTCTCCGATGCGTCGAGGCCCACGATACGACCGGAGCGCTGCTGCGGGACTAGCCGATTTCAGCGGGCCAGCGTGCCGCCTCCCGACCGGCGATTCGTGACGAACGCCGTGCGTTCGTTACGAACCGCGCGCGTTCGTTACGAATCGCGCGCGTTCGTGACGAATCGAAGCCCGTACCTTCGCGCTGCCACGGGCCGGCTCTCACTTCGCCAGGCTGGTTGTGAGAAGCGGCTTCGGTCGGGGGGCCTCGAAGCACAGGCCTGGGCGGCGGCGTTCGAGGGTGAAATCGAGCGGGCAGTGTTTCCGCGGCAGGCTAGTCCTTTAACGTATCCGGGTGAACGGTCCGCGCTGGAACGACAGCGGGCCACGGATGTGCCACGCATGAGCTCGAGGTGGAGCGGTTGGACGCTCGGGCGTAGGCGCCGGAGGCGGTTAACGAGGCCCCGGCGATAGCCTTCGGCGTCGTGCACACCAGGAGTGTGCAGGAGCCCGACGTGCCTCCGGCGAACGGCTCCGCGCAGCGTGATCACGACGTCGCCTGCCTGCTGCTTTGGCGGCGCTAAGTCACCGGCTTTTGCTTACCCGCGTCTGGCCCATTCGCCTTCTCGAATTCGCGAATGCGGGCCTGGGCAGCAACCACCCGTCTGATTCCCTCGATGAGGAGAACGACGAACACGAGAACGGCAAGCCAAGTCCAGATGCTACCGCCCGCGACGATCACCGCCAACGAGATCACGAGCAGAATGCACGCGAAGACCAATAGGAACGTCCCAAAATTGCGAGCTCCCTCAAGATGAAGCCTCTGCATGATCAACGAAGACCCCGCCGTCTGCGTGGCCTTGGAACCGCGCCCAATAGGTTCAGTCACGACCGTGACACTACACCGCACAAACACCGGGTACATCCCCGGCGAACGACTCCACGTAGCTTGACCGGCCGATTCGTGACGAATGCCGCGCGGTCGCGCCGAAGCGCGCGC